>NZ_JBEZWL010000022.1:0-78379 GCF_040648015.1 Streptomyces sp. NPDC029216
GCGCTCCCTTCGGTCGCGTCGCTTCGCGATGGCCTTCGGCCACCCTTGACAGCCCGACCCGCCCCGGAAAGACAAGGACTGCCGGGAAACCCCCAGAAGAACGGGCCGGTTCTTCCTTGGGCGTGCGGCTCCCTCCGCGAGCAGGCGAGGTGGTCGGGGGCTGCCGGGTCGGGCATCCGGCCCCCTTGGCCTGCCCAGCGGGGCCTTCGTACGCGTCAGATCGCTACGCGCTGCCCTCGTTGCGGCGTGTGCGGCCGGTCTGGGGCGGGTCATAGGCGGGCAGGACGTTGGCGGCGGCAGTGGTGAACTCGCGGCCCGAGGCGGCGCGAATGTAGGCCAGTTCCATCCAGGCCTCCGATTCAGTCGGCGTCAAGCCGATCGTGGGCCCCACGTGTGGGCGTTACCACTCCGTTTGTTGCTCCTTCCAGCCTGTGGCGCTCCCTGGTGACAAAGGCTCAGCACGATCTCGTGTTCGCCGGATACACCAATTACTTCCTGTGGCTGGAGCAGGCCAACTTCGCTGGCGCCCTGCGCCGGAAGGCCTTGAGCGGGTGCCGCGTCCGATTCCTCATCGGAGATCCTGCCAGCCCCGTGACCGCAGCCCGCGAAGCAGAGGAAGGAGTACCACTGACGCTCTCGACTCGCATCGCTGTGACCTTGGACGAGCTGGCGAAGCTGAGCGATGTCGCGGTAATCGAGAGCCGGTTTGAGACGGGTCATGTGAACCTCTCGGTGTTCAGGTTCGATGACGAGATGATCGTGACACCCATCCTGGCCCGCCACGTGGGGCACGATTCCCCCATGCTCCATCTGCGACGCCGCCAGGCGGACGGCATGTTCGACCGGTTCTCCGAACACGTCGAGGAACTCTGGGGCCGTGGCCGTGACATCAGGGAGGGCAATGCCCAGGCGTGATGACGAAGACGACCCCAGCGCACCGCCGGCCAACAGCCTCGTGCCCGCCGCCTCCGCTGTCGTGGTGGACGGCGACGGGCGAGTGTTGCTCCAGCGCCGCACCGACAACGGGATGTGGGCCCTTCCCGGCGGCAGGATCCGGTGAGGGCCGGCAGCGCCTGACGGTCCTGGGCCGGGTGGTGGTCAGTCCGTGAGGCGGACCGGCATCAGGAGGGAGAAGGCCGTCTCGTCGTCGGGGCGGCGGACGGCCAGGGGGGCCGTGGGGGTGCCGAGTTCCAGGAGCAGGCGGTCCGTGGCCCCGGCGGTGAGGGCCTCCAGGAGGTAGGCGCGGTTGACGGCGACCCGGTCCGGGTCGCCGTCACCGTCGCCGTCCTCGCAGAGGACCAGTTCTCCGTCGGCCACCGTGAGCAGGCTGAGGTCGCAGGGGCTGCCGGTGTGCGTCTCCCCCGCCACCACGGGCCCGTTCTCCAGGGCGGTGCGGAAGGCCGGTACGTCGACGAGGGCACGGCGGCCTTCGGGCAGCCGGACCAGGCGCCGGTAGTCGGGGAAGTCGTGGTCCGGGCACGTGCCGGCGGTCTGGCGGTCCCCGGCCTCCAGGGTCACCCGGTCGCCGTCCACGGTGAGGAGCGCGGTGGTGCCGTCGGTGAGCAGCGCCCGCATCGCGTCGGCGAGCGGGGAGGGGACGACGAACCGGGTGCGGGGCCCCTCGTGCCCGGCGGTGCGGAGCTGTGCGAGGGCCATGCGGTGGCGGTCGGTGGCCACCAGGTGCAGGGTCTCCCCGTCGAGGTCGAAGAGGACTCCGCCGAGGGCGGGCAGTTCGGGGTCGGTGCCGGCGGCGAAGCGGACGGAGTCGAAGGCGGCGGCCAGTGCGGGGGCCGGAACGGACACCTGGGCGTGCGGGGTCATGGGGTTCTCCTTGCGGTCGAAGAGCGAGCGGACCGTGGAGAACTCGCTGCGCGCCTCGGCCAGGCCGCGTTCGAGCCGGCGCAGGTGGGCCTCGAACAGCTGCCGTACGAGCCCGCTGTCCCGGCCGGGCCAGCCGGCCAGGACGAGCCGGATGTCGGCCAGCGGCATGCCCGCCCGGCGCAGCCGGGCCAGCAGGCGGGCCTCCTCCACCTGCTCGGGGCCGTACCAGCGGTAGCCGCTGACCGGGTCCACGCGGGCCGGAACGAGCACGCCGGCCCGGTCGTAGAACCGCAGGGCGCTCACGCCCAGGCCGCTGTCGCGGGCCGTCTCGCCGATACTGCGCATCGCGTTCTCCACGCCCGTCACTGTGGTCCCTGCACCAGGTCGAGGGTCAACATCCGCCCGGTCCGGCGGCCTCGCGCAGGGCGTCGAGGACGCGGGAGACGGCGGGGGCCGTGTCGCCGCCGCGGCGGGTGGCGGCGATGACGTGGCGGGTCGGGCGGTCGTGCGGGAGCGGGCGGACCGTGACTCCGGTGGCCCGGCCCACCGCCATGCGGGGGATCAGCGCGACGCCCATGCCCGCTTCGACGAGGGCCAGGATGGCGGTCCAGCCGGCGGCCGAGTGGGCCTGTTCGGGGACGAAGCCGGCCGCCTCGCACGCGGCCTGGGTGATCTCCGACCAGGGGCCGGAACCCCCGTAGATCCACGGTTCCGCGGAGAGGTCCGCCAGGCGCAGGCCGGGGGCCGCGGCCAGCCGGTGGTCCGGCGGGAGGGCCACGTCCAGCGGGTCGGCCAGCAGCGGGATCCGGGTGAAGCGCGGGTCCCGGGCCGTGGGGGCGTGCGCGGCCAGCGAGACGGCGAGGTCCACCGCCCCTGCGGACAGCAGCTCGTAGGACTCCGCCGCCTCGGCCTCCCGTACGCGCACCTCCACGCCGGGGTGGGTCCGTCGGAGGGCGGCCACGGCGGGGACGACGAGGGCGGGCACCGCGGTGGAGAAGGCACCGACCCGGACCTGCCCGGTCTCGCCCGCCCGGTACCCCGCCAGTTCGGCGCCGGCCCGCTCCAGCTGCGCGAAGACGGCCTCGGCGTGGCGCAGGACGAGGTGGGCCGCGTCGGTGAGGCGGACGCCCCGGCCCTGCGCCTCCAGCAGCACCACGCCCAGCTGCCGGGAGAGGTTGGTCAGTTGCTGCGAAACGGCCGAGGGCGTCATGTGCAGCGCCTCGGCCGTGGCGGTCACGGTGCCCCGGTCGGCCAGGGTCCGCAGGATCCGCAGCTTCTTGATGTCCCAGTCGGTCACACGGTGAAACTACCGGCGGACCGCGCTGCCCAGAGCGACCCCGCCCAGGATCAGGGCCATGCACAGGAGCTGGGTGGGGCTGGTGCGTTCGCCGAGGAGCAGGAGGCCCAGGGCGGCGACGCAGACCGGCTGGAGGTAGTAGACGACGCCGGCGCGGGCGGCGCCGATGACGGAGACGGCCTTGTTCCAGGCGAAGAAGGCGACGGCGGAGGAGAAGACGCCGACGTAGAGGAGCGGGCCGACGGTGCCGGCGGTGGCCTCGAAGCCGCCCTGGACGGTGAGGGAGACCGCGTAGGCGGGGGCCAGCATCAGTGCGCCGAGCACGAAGGTGGTGAGCAGGAACGCCAGTCCGCCGATCTCGGCGGGCTTGCGCTTGAGGAGCGCGCTGTAGGTGGCGAAGGAGAGGGCGGCGGCGAACATCCACAGGTCGCCGGCTCCGAAGTCGAGGCTCGGGGAGCCGTCGCCGACCAGCAGCAGGACGCCCAGGGCCGCGAGCAGCATTCCGAAGACGCGGCGGGCGCCGAGCCGTTCGCCGCCGAGGCGGGCGTACAGGGCCATGATGACCGGCGAAGCCGCCATGATCGTGCCCATGTTGGAGGCGGAGGTGGTCAGCCCGGCCTGGTGGACGAGGGTGTTGTAGAGGGTGACGCCGAAGAGGGTGGCGAGGCCGATGTAGCCGATGTGCCTGCGGATCAGTGTCCGCTGCTGCCAGGCCTGGCGGGCGGCGAAGGGGGTGACCGCGAGGGCGGCGATGATCCAGCGCCAGAAGACGGCCTGGACCGGGGGGACGGTCCCGGCCATACCGCGGGTGGCGACGAAGCTGCCCGACCAGACGACCGTGGCCAGCAGGGCGAGGAGGACGCCGAGTCCTACGGCCCCCTTCTTCCCGGTGCCGGCCGTGGGCTGCCGGTCCTGCTGTGACATGGTCCGGGCGCGGTCCGTGACGGCCACTTCTGGTGTCCCCCTCCGGGATTCGTCGGTTGTGGTGCGCTTACCGTCGCATCCCTCGACCTTCCAGGTCCATCGAAAGATTTCGATGGGTTGGTTCAGTAAAAACGAAAGGTCCTCGGGGTCGGATGTCCGACCTCCCGAGGACCGGGGGAGCTGAGGGGGCTGGGCGGCTCAGGCGAGCTTGACCTTGGGGGCCTCGACCGGCGGCAGCTCCGCGGGGGCCTCCGCCGCGGCCGGCTCCGTCTTCGCGGCCCGGCCCGGGAGCTGGCCGAAGACGGTGGCTCCGAAGGCGATCGCCATGCCCAGCACCTGGACGGGGGTCAGCGCCTGGCCGAGTGCGGCCCAGCCGATGACGGCGGCGGTGAGCGGGGAGAGCGGGCCGAGCAGGGTGACCGAGGTGGCCGAGAGCTTGCCGATGCCGCGGAACCAGAGGAAGTAGGCGGCGCCCGTGTTGATCAGCATCATGTAGCCGTAGCCGAGGAAGGCCTTGCCGTCGAGGGCGGGCGGGGCGCCCTCGACCAGGGCGGCGATCGGGATGATGACCAGTCCGCCCGCGGTGAGCTGCCAGCCGGTCACGGCCAGCGGGCCGACACCCTCGGGGCGTCCCCAGCGCTTGGTCATCACGGTGCCGGCGCCCATGGAGGCCGAGGAGACGATGCCGGCGATGACGCCGACGAGGTCGAGCCGGGCCTGGGAGGTCAGTACCACCATGCTCACGCCGAGGGCGGCGACGATCGCGGCGAGGACGTTGCGCAGCTTGGCCCGCTCCCCCAGCAGCAGGGCGGCCAGGCCGACGACGAACAGCGGGCCGGCGGCGCCGAGTACGGCGGCGACACCGCCGGGGAGGCGGTAGGCGGCGAGGAAGAGGAGGGGGAAGAAGGCGCCGATGTTGAGGGTGCCGAGGACCGCCGACTTCCACCACCAGGCGCCCTTGGGGAGCGTCCGGGAGAGCGCGACCAGCAGGAGACCCGCGGGCAGGGCCCGCATCGCGCCGGTGAAGAGCGGCCGGTCCGGCGGCAGCAGCTCACTGGCGACGAAGTAGGTCGAGCCCCAGGAGACGGGGGCGAGTGCGGTCAGGACGATCGTGGTGACACGGTTCACGGTCACTCCTCGGGCAGGTGAGGTAGGGCGGGCGGCGGGCTTTGAGCGCGACCTACCCGGGGATCTCGCCTCCCGAGTAGGTCGCTCGTAAGTAGCTTAGCACTAAGCTACTTGTTGGCAAGCTACTTTCTTGTGGGTGAGTAAACGGAAGCCGATACTTGTGGGTATGACCGCTCTGAAGAAGGACACCGACAAGGACGCCGTCGACGCGATCACCGACCAGTGGCACGCGGTGCGCCCCGACCTGGACACCACGCCGATGGCCGTCTTCGGCAGGATCTACCGGATCTCCAAGGCCATGGGCGACGCGGTGGAGCGGGCGTACAACCGCCACGGGGTGTCCCGCGGGGAGTTCGACGTCATCGCCACCCTGCGGCGATCCGGAAGCCCGTACACGCTCTCCCCCCGCGAGCTGTCGGCCACGCTGATGCTCACGACGGGCGGGATGACCGGGCGCCTGGACAAGCTGGAGAAGGCCGGGCTGCTGACCCGCAGCCCCGATCCGCACGACCGGCGCGGGCTCCAGGTGACCCTCACCGACCGGGGCCTCGCCCTCGTGGACGAGGCCGTCTCCGCCGGCATCGAGGTGAACCGGGCCGGCCTGGCGCACCTCGACCCCGAGGAGGTCGAGGCGCTCGGCGGGCTGCTCCGCAAGCTCCTGGCCGACATGCCCTCCTGAGGCCACCGGCCGGGCGCCCCGCCTGCGGGTACGCCAAGGCGCCGGAGGCCGCTACGGGACCGGCTCACGCCGGCTCCGCGGACCTCCGGCGCCCGGAAGTGCTGGAGTTGTGGGACCGCCCGGGGGCGGGTCAGCCCTGCTTCGGCTGCTTGCGCGACTTGTCGCCGACCATCACGAGACCCGCGATGACCAGGAAGATCACGATCGGCAGGGCCACGTACAGGCCGAGCGTCTCGCCGATGCCCAGTCCCTTGCCCGGGTCGTCGCCGTCGTCGCGCGTGAGCGCGAGGGCGGGAGACGTCATCAGCAGCATCATCAGCGTCGTTCCGGCCGAGACGGCGCCGGCGCGCAGAGCGTTCTTCTTGTCCACGGTGCAAACGTAGCGAACACCTAAAGCGGGCGCGCGCCCGGGGGTGCCGTACGGGTCCGCGCGCCCTCCCGCACCGCGCCCAGCAGGGCGTTCGCCCGGGGCGAGGCCGTCAGGGCCTCCAGGGTCAGCGGCCGGCCCGACGCGTCGGCCACCGGAAGCCGCCAGTTGGGGTACTGGTCCCAGGTGCCCGGCAGGTTCTGCGGCCGCCGGTCCCCCACCGCGTCCGGCAGCCACACCCCGACCAGCCGGGCGGGCGTGCGCAGCAGGAAGGCGTACAGGGCCCGTACGGCGCCCTCCTCGTCCTTGGCCTCCAGCCCCAGCCCGTCCAGCACCCGCAGCCACTGCGCGGTGTCGGCGGCGTCCTCGGCCCGCTCCTCCTCCACGGGGCGGGTCAGCAGGCCCAGCCGGTCGCGGAGTTCGACGTGGGTGCCGGCCAGCTTCGCGGCGGTGGGCGGCAGGTCGTGGGTGGTGGCGGTGGCCAGGCAGTCGGCCCGCCAGGCCCCGGGGGCGAGCGGCTGCCCGTCCCCGGACCAGTCGCGCTCGAACCAGAGCACGGAGGTGCCGAGGATCCCGCGCCGGGCCAGCGCGCGCCGGACCCGGGGCTCGACCGTCCCGAGGTCCTCGCCGACGACCAGGGCGCCCGCCCGGTGGGCCTCCAGGACCAGCACGGCGAGCATGGCCTCGCCGTCGTAGGAGACGTACGTGCCCTCGGCGGGCGGGGCCCCCTCCGGGATCCACCAGAGCCGGAACAGGCCCATGACGTGGTCGACGCGGACCGCGCCCGCGTACCGGAACACCCCGCGCAGCAGCGCCCGGAACGGGGCGTACGCGGCGGCCTCCAGGGCGTCGGGCCGCCAGGGCGGCAGCCCCCAGTCCTGGCCGCGCGCGTTGAAGGCGTCCGGCGGGGCGCCGACGGAGACCCGCCGGGCGTGGAAGGGGCCGGTACGGGCGTCCGAGCCCTCCGGATGCACGCCGACGGCCAGGTCGTGCACGATGCCCACCTCCATCCCGGCCTCCCGGGCGGCCCGCTGGGCGGCGGTCAGCTGGGTGTCCGTCAGCCAGACCAGCCAGGCGTGGAAGTCGGCCCGCTCCTCGGGGTCCTCCCCGACGGCGGCCGCGCACCAGGCGGCGTGCAGGTCGAGCCCCTGCCCCTGGGCGGCGCGGAACGCCCGGTACGCGGCCTCCCGGGCGGGGGTGCGCGGAACGGAGTACAGCAGCTCCAGGGCGGCCCGCTTGAGGGCCCACACGGCGTCCCGGTCGATCAGGGCGCCCTTCTCCAGCACCTCGCGGCGCAGCTCCCCGCCCCGCGCGGCCAGTTCGGCGAGGGCCTCGCGGTCCGGGCAGCCCTCCCACTCGGGCAGGTCCTCGACGCGCAGGTACACCGGGTCGGGGAAGCGGCGGGAGGACGGCCGGTACGGGGAGGGGTCGGTGGGGGTGCCGGGGACGGCCGAGTGCAGCGGGTTGACCTGGATGAACCCGGCGCCGTGGGTGTCGGCGGCCCAACGGGCCAGTTCCGCGAGGTCGCCGAGGTCTCCCATGCCCCAGGAGCGCTCCGAGAGCAGCGAGTACAGCTGGACGAGCAGCCCGTGGGCCCGGTCCGGGGCCGCCGGGGCCCGCTCCGGGGCCACGATCAGGGTGGCCCCGGCGGTGCGGCCGTCGGGCGTCTCGGCGGTCAGCCGGTGCACCCCGTAGGGCAGCCGGAGGTCCCACGCGGCCTCCCCCGCCCCGTCCTCCAGGGTCACCCGCAGCCGGGTCCCGGCCGGCAGCGCGGCCAGGGCCGCGGGCGCGGGCTCGTCCCGCCACTGGACCAGGGTCGGCGGGAGCAGCCGCCCGGCCGCCTCCCGTTCGGCGGAGGCGGCCGTCTGCCGTACGTCCTCGGGGGTGTCGACGGGGACGCCCATCAGGCCGAGCACGGCGCGGACCGTCGCCGGGGGCACCGGGACGGTGACGTCCTCGGCGGGCTGGTAGGAGGTGGCGACGCCGTAGAGGGCCGCGAGCCGGGCGAGGTCGTCCATCTGCATCCTTGGGGCTGAAGGGGCTAGGAAATCGCCTCGCTCGTGAGCGGGGCCTCGTGCACGAGCGGGGTCTCACTGGTCAGCGGGGCGTACGCCGCACCGGGCAGCGGGGTCTCACTGGTCAGCGGCGCGTCCGCGCACCCGGACAACGGGGATCCACCGGCGGGGGGCACGTCCGCCGGGCCCGACTGCACGGGCAGATGGGCGAGCGGGGCACGGCTACGGGCGGCGGGCGGGGCGGTGCGGGGGTTCATGGGGGCTCCCTCGTGCGGTGCTTCGGGCCTGGGGCTGCCGGTCGGATCCGCCCATGCAACACCTGCGTCGAACACCGCAGCCATACCCAGTCCGGGGCACCGCATTCCTGGCCGATCTTGGTCAGATCACCCCACCCGCATTGACACTTCAGCCGCACGGGTGGTGGGCTCGGGGTCATTCGTACGGGCGGGGGACGACTCGGGACGGGGAGGCTCCGTGCAGCTCAGGGGCAGGAAGCGGAGCACGGCCGCGGCGGTCGCCGTCATAGGCTCGCTGCTGGGCGGGGCGGTGGCCTCGGTCCCCGAGGGCATGCTGGCCGCCACGCCCAAGTCCCCGGCCGTGCCGCGCCCCGACGGCGGGTCGGCTCCGGTGGCCTCCGGTGGCTCCGGACCGCTCCTCGACCCCGCCTACGACGTTCCGCGAGCCCCCGCCGAGGGTCCGGCGGTGTGGCCCCGGCCGCAGTCGGCGTCGGCGGATCCGGCGCGCGAGGTGCCGGTGGCGGCGGAGGCGGTGCTGGTGGCGCCGGGCGGCGTGGACCCGTACGCCGTGGACGTCGTGCGCACCGCCCTGCGCGCGGCCGGCGTACGGACCCTGCACGACCGGCCGCCGGGGGCGGTGCTGCCCGAAGGGGCGCTGGTCGTACGGCTCCAGGGGCCGGACGCGGAGGTGGCGCTGCGGGCGCTCGGCGCGGCCCCGGCCGGGGACCTGCCCGAGGGCGGCTACCGGCTCGCGGTGGGCAGGACCGGCGGCCGGGACACGGTCGCGCTGGCCGGGGTGGGCGGGGACGGGCTGTTCCACGCCGCGCAGACGCTGCGTCAGCTGCTGGCGGCCGGGGGCGGCAAGGTGCCCGGGATGCTGGTGCGGGACTGGCCCATCGCGCCGGTGCGCGGGGTCACCGAGGGGTTCTACGGGCAGCCGTGGAGCCATGGGCAGCGGCTCGCGCAGCTGGACTTCCTGGGCCGCACCAAGCAGAACCGGCTGCTGCTGGCGCCCGGTGACGACCCGTACCGGACGACGGCCTGGCGCGAGGAGTACCCGGCGGCGGCCCGCGAGGAGTTCCGGGCGCTGGCCGAGCGGGCCCGCGCCAACCACGTGACGCTGGGCTGGGCGGTGTCCCCGGGGCAGTCCATGTGCCTGGCGTCGGCGGAGAACCGGGCGGCGCTGCTGCGCAAGGTGGACGCCATGTGGGAGCTGGGCTTCCGGGCGTTCCAGCTCCAGTTCCAGGACGTCAGCTACGCCGAGTGGGGCTGCCGGGCCGACCGGGTGCGGTACGGGACGGGGCCCGCGGCGGCCGCGAAGGCGCACGCGGAGGTCGCGGGCGAACTGGCGGTGCACCTGGCCGGGCTGCATCCGGGGGCGGCCCCGCTGTCGCTGCTGCCGACCGAGTACTTCCAGGACGGCGCCACCGCCTACCGGACGGCCCTGGCCGGGGCGCTGGACCCGCGGGTGGAGGTGGCCTGGACGGGCGTGGGCGTGGTGCCGCGCACCATCACCGGCAAGGAGCTGGCCGGGGCGCGGTCCGCGCTGGGGCACCCCCTGGTCACGATGGACAACTACCCGGTCAACGACTGGGACCCGGACCGCATCTTCCTCGGCCCGTACGCGGGGCGCGATCCGGCGGTGGCCGGCGGTTCGGCGGCGGTGCTGGCCAACGCGATGCCGCAGGGCACCCTGTCGCGGATTCCGCTGTTCACGGCCGCCGACTACGCCTGGAACCCGAGCGGGTACCGGCCCGGGGAGTCCTGGGCGGCGGCGGTGCGCGACCTGTCGGGCCCCGACCAGCGGACCCGGGCGGCGCTGGCCGCGCTGGCCGGGAACACGGCCTCCTCGGGGCTGAAGCTGGAGGAGTCGGCGTACCTGAAGCCGCTGATCGAGGAGTTCTGGCGGGCCCGCGCGGCCGGCGACAAGAACGCGGGGGACAAGCTGCGCGCGGCGTTCACCGTGCTGAAGGAGGCCCCGGCGCGGCTGCCGTCCCTCTCCGGGGAGGCGGGCCCGTGGCTGGAGCGGCTCTCCCGGTACGGGGCGGCGGGCGAGCTCGCGGTGGACCTGCTGCGGGCCGAGGCCCGGGGTGACGGGGCGGCCGCCTGGCAGGCCTCGCGGAACCTGGCGGCGGCGCGGAGCGCGCTGGCGGAGCAGGACGGGGTGCGGGTGGACACCTCGGTGCTGAACCCCTTCCTGGAGAAGGCCGCGGCGGAGTCGGACGCCTGGACGGGTGCGTCCCGGCCGGCCGGGACGGTGCGGCAGGATCCGGGGGCGTGGACCGTGTGGCTGGAGGAGCCGCGCCCGCTGGCGACGGTCACGGTGATGACCGACCCGCTGACGGCCGGCTCGCGGGGCGCGGCGGTGGAGGTGCACGTACCGGGCGAGGGCTGGCGGCGCGTCGGCGAGGCGGCGGGGTCCGGGTGGACCCAGGCCGACGCGGGCGGCGTACGGGCGGACGCGGTCCGGCTGTCGTGGGCCGGGGAGGCCCCGGTGGTCCACCAGGTGGTCCCGTGGTTCGCGGACGAGCCGCAGGCGGGGTTCGAACTGGCCGACGGGGGCCGGGTGGACGTGGAGATCGGCGGGGCCGCGCGGACGGTGTCGGCGCAGCTGTCGGCGCTCCGGCCCGGCGAGGTCCGCGGCACGCTCTCGCTGTCCGGGCCCCCTCCGGCGGGCGTCGAGCTGCGCCTCCCGGGCGAGGTCACGCTCCCGCGCGGGACGCGGCTGTCCCTCCCGGTGGAGGTCCGCCTCCCCGCCTCCACGCCGCCCGGCACCTACGCGATCCCCCTCGCCTTCGACGGCCAGGTGCGCACGCTCACGGTCCGGGCGGTCCCCCGCACCGGTGGCCCGGACCTGCTGCGCACGGCCCGGGCCACGTCCTCGGGGGACGAGTCGGCACGGTTCCCGGCGTCGGCGGCGGTGGACGGCTCGGACGCCACCCGATGGTCCTCGAAGCCGGTGGACGGGGCGTGGTGGCAGGCGGAGCTGGCCGCTCCGGCGCGGGTGGGACTGCTGAACCTGCACTGGCAGGAGGCGTACCCGTCGGCGTACCGGGTGGAGACCTCGGCGGACGGCGTCACCTGGCGGCCGGCCGCCTCGGTCTCCTCCCGGGGCGGCACGGACACCGTCCGTCTGGACCCGGCCGCCGCGGACACCCGTTTCCTCCGTGTCACCTGCGACCGGCGCGCGACGCGCTACGGCTGCAGCCTGTGGTCCGCGACGGCCTTCGCGGTGACGCCGTAGCCGGCGGACATCCAGGCCGCCCGCGTCAGGAGGCGGCGGCCGCGGCCGGGGCTCCGATCCGCTCCAGCGCGTCGTCCGCCCCGTACGGCTGCAGATACGGCATCCACCGCGGATCCCGGTGCCCCGTGCCGATGATCCGCCACGCCAGCCCCGACGGCGGGGCCGGCTGGTGCCGTAGCCGCCACCCCAGTTCCAGCAGGTGCCGGTCCGCCTTCACGTGGTTGCAGCGCCGGCACGCGGCGACCACGTTGTCCCAGACGTGCTGGCCCCCGCGGCTGCGCGGGATGACGTGGTCCACGCTGGTCGCGACGGCCCCGCAGTACATGCAGCGGCCGCCGTCGCGGGCGAACAGCGCGCGGCGGGTGAGTGGAACGGGCCCCCGGTAGGGGACCCGCACGAAGCGCTTGAGCCGGACCACGCTGGGAGCGGGGACGGCCTGCGTCGCGCTGTGCAGGAAGGCGCCGGATTCCTCCAGGGAGATGGCTTTGTTCTCCAGGACGAGGACGAGCGCGCGGCGGAGCGGTACGACGCCGAGGGGCTCGTACGACGCGTTGAGGACCAGGACGTGCGGCACGGACTGCCTCCTTGTACGCCGGCGGCGCGTGGCTCGCGCCGGGACGATCTGTTCTCCAGTCTCCCCTTACGGCTGGTCGAAACGCCACCACGCGCCGGTAACGGGCCCGAGGTGTTTTCAACCACACTCCCTTCATCCCCAGGTGAGCGCGGTCTCTCCCTCGAACACGGCAACGAGGTCGGGCCCGCGCCCCGTTAGTGTGGAAGGCCTGCCCGCACACCCCGTTCCGTTTCCGCGGGCAGGACGCTATGCCTGGAGGTTCCCCCGTGCCCTCGCCCGCCACCCTGCTCCCGTTGGCAGCGACGACAGACGACGCCGCCGAGAGCGTGACCAACGCCGCGAGCTTCATCGAGGAGAACTGGGCCACCTGGCTGAGCGTCGGCCTGCGGATCCTGCTGATCGTGGTGATCGCGGCCGCGCTCCGCTCGGTCGTCCGCAAGGCCCTGACCAAGCTGATAAGCAGGATGAACACCAGCGCGGAGGCCGTCGAGGGCACCGCGCTCGGCGGGCTCCTGGTCAATGCCGAACGGCGGCGCCAGCGCTCCGAGGCGATCGGCTCGGTGCTGCGTTCGGTGGCCTCGTTCCTGATCCTCGGCACGGCCGCGCTGATGGTGCTGGCGGCTCTGAAGATCGATCTGGCCCCGCTGCTGGCGAGTGCCGGTGTGGCCGGTGTGGCGATCGGTTTCGGTGCCCGCAACCTGGTGACGGACTTCCTGTCCGGCGTGTTCATGATCATGGAGGACCAGTACGGCGTCGGCGACAAGATCGACGCGGGCGTGGCCTCCGGCGAGGTGATCGAGGTCGGTCTGCGCGTGACCAAGCTGCGCGGCGACAACGGTGAGATCTGGTACGTCCGCAACGGCGAGATCAAGCGCATCGGCAACCTCAGCCAGGGCTGGGCGACCGCGGGCGTGGCCGTGCAGGTCAAGCCGGCCGAGGACCTGGCCCGGATCCGCGCGATCCTGCAGGAGGTGGCCGACACCTTCGCCAAGGAGTCCCCGTGGGACGAGCGCCTGTGGGGCCCGGTGGAGGTGCTGGGCCTGGACGAGGTGCTGCTGGCCTCGATGACCGTGAAGGTGTCGGCGAAGACGATGCCGGGCCAGCAGTTCGCCGTGGAGCGCGAGCTGCGCTGGCGGATCAAGGAGGCCTTCGACGCCGCCGGCATCCGGATCATCGGCGGTCTGCCGGCCGCCGACGAGGCGGAGTCCCCCGCCGACCCGTCGGCCTCGGTGGCCCCGATGTCGGCGCTGGCCAATCCCGCCTCGCCGCAGTCGCTGGCGACGACCCCGATCCCGCCGCCGGTCACGCCCCGGCTGCCCAAGTAGCCCCAGCGGTTCCCCGCTCCCGCCCCGCCGGTCTTCCGGCGGGGCGGCTTCATTGACAGGGCTCAGCCGATGATAGGAAACTTACCTAACAGTTCGCTTCGGTGAGGGAGAGCCCCGCCATGCCCGCCGCCACGCCCGGAACGCCCAGCCTGCTGCGCGCCATGAACGACCGCGCCGCCCTGGAGCTGCTGCTGACGCACGGCCCCCTGTCCCGGACCCGCATCGGACAGCTCACCGGTCTCTCCAAGCCCACCGCCTCCCAGCTGCTGGCCCGCCTGGAGGCCGCCGCGCTGGTCGTGGCCACCGGAACCGACCCCGGACGGCCCGGCCCGAACGCCCAGCTGTACGCGCTCAACGCCCGCGCCGCCCACGTCGGCGGCCTCGACGTGACCCCCGGCCGGGTGCTCGCCGCCGTCGCCGACCTCACCGGCACCGTCGTCGGCCGCTTCGAGCTCCCCTACACCGAGGGCGCCGACGCCGTCGGCCAGGTCACCGGCGCCCTGGCCGGAGCCGTCGCGGACGCCGGACTCCGCCCGGACGACCTGCACCGCCTGGTCATCGCCACCCCCGGCGCCTTCGACCCCCGCTCGGGCCGGCTGCGCTACGCCGGCCACCTCCCCGGCTGGCACTCCCCCACCCTCCTCGACGATCTGGCGGCGGCCCTGCCCGTACCGGTCGAGTACGAGAACGACGTCAACCTCGCCGCCGTCGCCGAGCAGCGCCTCGGCGCGGCCCGCGGCCACGAGGACTTCGTCCTGCTGTGGAACGAGGAGGGCCTGGGCGCCGCCCTGGTGCTCGGCGGCCGCCTGCACCGGGGCTGGACCGGCGGTGCGGGCGAGGTCGGCTTCCTCCCCGTGCCCGGCCACCCCCTGGTCCGGCAGGTCACCCGGGCCAACGCCGGCGGATACCAGGAGCTGGCCGGCGTACAGGTGCTGCCCGCGCTCGCCGCCGACGCCGGGGTCGACACGTCCGGCATCCCCGGCGACGCGCCGGTGGCCGCCGCCGTCGCGCTGCTGCGGCGCGCCGCCGCCGCGCCCGAGGGGGCCCGCCTGGACTTCCTGCGCTCGTACGCCACCGCCCTCGCGACCGGTCTGGCCTCGCTGGTCGCCGTACTGGACCCCGAGCTCGTGGTCCTGGCCGGGGAGGTGACCGCCGCGGGCGGCGAGCCCCTGCGCGCACTGCTGGAGGACGAGCTCGCCGAGCTGGCCCCCAACCGGCCCCGGCTGGTCTCCGGCGGGGTGCGCGAACGGCCCGTGCTGCGCGGCGCCCTGGAGAGCGCGCTGGCCGCCACCCGCGAGGAAGTCTTCGACACCTCCCGCTAGCCCCCTCTTCTTGTTCGCCGCAGAAGGCGTTCGTCGAGGGCGTCACCCTGACCGGAGTGAAAGGCTGAGCCCGATGAAACTCGCAGTGGTGGGCGGCGGTTCCACCTACACCCCCGAACTGGTCGACGGGTTCGCGCGGCTGCGCGACTCCCTGCCCGTCACCGAACTCGTCCTGATCGACCCCGCCGCCGAGCGGCTGGAGCTGGTCGGCGGGCTGGCCCGGCGGATCTTCGCCCGGCAGGGGCATCCCGGCCGGATCACCACCACCTCCGACCTGGACGCGGGCGTGGCCGGCGCCGGTGCGGTGCTGCTCCAGCTGCGGGTCGGCGGGCAGGCGGCCCGGCTCCAGGACGAGACCTGGCCGCTGGAGTGCGGCTGCGTCGGCCAGGAGACCACCGGCGCGGGCGGGCTGGCGAAGGCCCTGCGCACCGTCCCGGTGGTACTGGACATCGCCGAACGGGTGCGGCGGGCCGCCCCCGAGGCCTGGATCATCGACTTCACCAACCCCGTCGGGATCGTCACCCGGGCCCTGCTGCAGGCCGGGCACAAGGCCGTCGGGCTGTGCAACGTCGCCATCGGCCTGCAGCGGAAGTTCGCCGCGCTGCTGGGCAGGGCGCCCGCCGAGGTGCACCTCGACCACGTCGGCCTCAACCACCTGACCTGGGAGTTCGGCGTACGGCTCGGCGGCCCCGGCGGCGAGGACGTACTGCCGCGGCTGCTGGCGGAGCACGGGGAGGCCATCGCCGCGGACCTGCGCCTGCCGCGTACGGTGCTGGACCGGCTCGGCGTGGTGCCCTCGTACTACCTGCGCTACTTCTACTCCCACGACGAGGTGGTCCGGGAGCTGGGCGAGAAGCCCGCGCGGGCCGCCGAGGTCGCCGCGATGGAACGGGAACTCCTCGCCCTGTACGGGGACCCCGCGCTCGACGAGAAGCCCGCGCTGCTGGCCCGGCGCGGCGGGGCCTTCTACTCGGAGGCCGCCGTGGACCTCGCGGCGGCGCTGCTGGGCGGCGGCGGGCCGTCCGTCCAGGTGGTCAACACCCGCAACGGCGGGACCCTGCCCTTCCTCCCGGACGACGCGGTCGTGGAGGTCCAGGCGACCGTCGACGGCTCCGGACCGGTACCGCTGGCCGTGCCCCGCCCGGACCCCCTGTACGCGGGACTCGTCGCGCACGTGACGGCCTACGAGGACCTCGCGCTGGACGCGGCGCTGCGCGGCGGCCGCGCACGGGTCGCCAGGGCGCTCCTCGCGCACCCGCTGGTCGGGCAGTTCGACCTGGCCGAGGCGCTGACGGACCGGCTGCTGGCGCACAACAAGGAGCACCTGCCATGGGCGTGAACCGCCCCCGCCCCGCCGCGGTGCTCGCACTGGACGCGGGGAACAGCAAGACGGACGCGGCCCTGGTCGGCGCCGACGGAACGGTCCTGGGCACCGGCCGCTCCGGTGGCTTCCAGCCGGCCCGGACGGGGACCGGGGCCGCGGTGGACGTGCTCGGGGAGGCCGTCGCGGAGGCCGCCTCGGCCGCCGGCCTGGACGCGCCGCCCTTCGCGTCGGTGGTCTCGGCCTGTCTGGCCAACGCCGACCTGCCGGTGGAGGAGCGGCGGCTGGCGGAGGCGGTCGGCGCGCGGGGCTGGGGCGCGGCCACCGAGGTGCGCAACGACACCTTCGCGGTCCTGCGGGCGGGGGCGGACCGGCCGCGCGGGGTGGCCGTGGTGTGCGGGGCGGGCGTCAACTGCGTGGGGATGCTGCCCGACGGGCGCACCGCCCGCTTCCCCGCGCTCGGCCGGATCTCCGGTGACTGGGGCGGCGGGGCCGGCCTGGCGGAGGAGGCCGTGTGGTGGGCGGCGCGGGCCGAGGACGGGCGCGGCGGGCCCACCGCGCTGGCGAAGGCCCTGCCGGGGCACTTCGGGCTGGCGCGGATGGCGGGGCTGATCGAGGCGGTGCACCTGGGCGGGATTCCGCGGGGGCGGCTGCACGAGCTGGTGCCGGTGCTGTTCGAGGTGGCCGCGGCGGGGGACGCGGTGGCCTCGGCGATCGTGGAGCGGCAGGCCGAGGAGGTGGTGGCGCTGGTGTCGGTGGCGCTGGCGCGGCTCGGGCTGCTGGGGGAGGAGGTCCCGGTGCTGCTGGGCGGCGGGGTGCTCGCGGCCCGGCATCCGCAGCTCAACGGCCGCGTCGAGGAGCTGCTGGCCGTCCGGGCGCCGCGCGCCCGGGTGTCGGTGGTGACGGCGCCGCCGGTGCTGGGCGCGGCCCTGCTGGGGCTGGACGCGGTGGGCGCGCCTGCCGGGGCGTACGAGAGGCTCCGTGCCACGTTCGGGTGAAACGGCGTGGTGGGGGCGTGCGCGCGGAACCGTGGGGGCGGTCCCGGCGTATTCACGGTGAAGGGGTGGCGGGGGGAGCGGGCGGGGAGGCCGGGGGGGAGGGTGGTCGGCGCGGTCCGGGGAGGGGATCGTCCAAGATCGAGCACCGGGTGCTGTGGTCCGGCGCCACTACGGCCATACTGCTGCGGAGCAGAGGGACCGAGGGGGAGGTCAGGGTGGCCATCACGACACGCCCGTCCGCGCCCGGGGGCGGTGCCCCCGGGGCACCCGCCGGGCCGGCCGGGCGGGGTACGGCCTGGGCCGAGGGTGTGGAGCGGCTGCGCGCGGCGGCGACGACCGAGCCGGGCCGGCTGCGGATCATCGGCGCGGTACTGGCGGCGCTGGTGCTGCTGTTCGGCGCGGTGGCGGTGTGGGAGGTCTCGGTCCGGGTCACCGCCGCGCAGGACGTGGTGGGCCGCAGCCAGCCGCTGAGCGCGGACGCGGCGAGCATCTACCGTTCCCTGGCGGACGCCGACACGGCTTCCTCCAGCGGGTTCCTCGCGGGCGCCCAGGAGCCCCGCGAGGTCCGCCAGCGCTACGAGAAGGACATAGCCAACGCCTCCCGGCTGCTGGTGAGCGCCGCCGCCAACACCGGGGCGGGCGGGGAGTCGCGCAAGGAGATCGCACTGCTCGGCGAGCAGCTGCCCCGCTACACCGGCCTGATCGAGCAGGCCCGTGCCACCAACCGGCAGGGCCTGCCGCTCGGCGGCGCCTACCTGCGTTTCGCCAACGAGCAGATGAGCACGGTGCTGCTGCCCGCCGCCCAGCGGCTGTACGAGGCGGAGACGGGCCGGCTGTACACGGACTACGACGAGGCCCGGGGCTGGCCGCTGGCCGCGACCGGCGCGGGACTGCTGGCGCTCGCCGGCCTGGTGTGGGCGCAGCGACGCAACTACCTGCTCACCAACCGGGTGTTCAACCACGGTCTGCTGGCGGCGACGGCGGCGGCGGCCGTGGTGCTGCTGTGGCTGACGGTGGGGCAGACGGTGGCCCGGTCGGGGCTGGGCGAGGCCCGGGCGGACGGGCAGGAGTCGCTGAAGGTGCTCAACGACGCGCGGATCGCCTCGCTCCAGGCGCGGGCGAACGAGAACCTGACGCTGATCGCCCGGGGCGCCGTACTGGCCGAGGACAAGAAGTCCGACAAGTACGACGTGGACTACGCGAAGAACATGAAGCAGCTCGACGCGGGGCTGGCGCGGGCGCTGGAGCTGGCCGACGACGCGAGCGGCCGGGATCCGGTGTCGAAGGCCGTCGCGGGTGTGGCGCAGTGGAAGCAGCGGCACGCGGCGGCCCGGGACGCGGACGTGAAGGGCGACTACGAGCTCGCCCTGCCCCAGGTGATCGGGGGCAGGGGGCACGAGAACAGCAGCGGGGCCTCGTTCGACACAGTCGACGCCTCCCTGGAGCAGGCCGTGGCCCATGAGCAGAAGCAGTTCACCCTGGCCGCCCGGGACGGGCTCGGCGCGCTCGGCGGGCTGGTGACGGGCTCGGCGGCGCTGGCGGCGGTCGGCGCGGGCGCGGCCCTCCTCGGTATCGGTCGCAGGCTTTCGGAGTACAGGTGAGTGCGATGCGGATACGGCGGACACGGGCGGAGCGGCCCGGCCGGCTGCGGCGGGCGGCGGGGCGGCTGCGCGGCTGGGGCGGGGTGAGCGCGATGGCCGCCGCCTGTGCGGTGACGGCCGCGGCCGTGCTGCTGCCGCTGGGCCACTCCTCGCCGGGCACCGGGCACCCCGGCGGCGTGGTGCACGAGCCCGCCTCGGTGGCGGCGGCCCCGTTCACCCTCACCGACACCTGTCAGGACCCGGAGGCCAGCCTGCGGCCGTCCGCCCTGGACGGGCCGACGATCGAGCGGATCCGCAAGGCGGGCAAGCTGGTCGCGGGCGTGGACCAGAACAGCTTCAAGTGGGGCTACCGCAATCCGGACGGACACCTCGACGGCTTCGACATCGACCTGGTCAAGGCCATAGCCAAGGACATCCTGGGCAACGAGGACGCGGTCATCTACCGGGCCATCCCCACCAGCCAGCGCGTCCCCGCGCTCCAGGAGGGCCGTGTCGACATCGTCGTGCGGACCATGACGATCAACTGCAAGCGGCTGGAGGACGTGGCGTTCTCCACCGCCTACTTCGAGGCCGGCCAGCAGGTCCTGGCGCCCAAGGGCTCCCCGATCACCGGGTACGACGCCTCGCTGAAGGGCCGCCGCGTCTGCACGGCCGCCGGGTCCACCGGGGAGACGGCCCTCAGGTCCCAGGGGTACGGGTCGGTGGCGGTCTCGGTGCCGAACCAGCTGGACTGCCTGGTGCGCCTCCAGCTGGGCGAGGTCGACGGGATCATCACCGACAACGCGCTGGCCGCCGGGCAGGCGGCGCAGGACCCGTCGGTGCAGCTGGTCGGTGCGCCGTTCACCCGTGAGTTCTACGGTGTGGCGATGAACAAGGACGCCTCGGACCTGGTGCGCCGGGTCAACAAGGTGCTGGAGAACTACCGCGCGGGCGGTGACCAGAGCCCGTGGGCGACGTCCTACCGCAAGCACTTCGAGGACGTGCTGCCGAAGGCCGCCGTGCCGCCCGCGCCCAAGTACCGGGAGGGCTGAGGCCGGTGGCGGGATCGGAGCCGTACGTGAGCAGTGCGGGGCTGATGGACCGGGACGACGTCGACCGCGCGCTGGCGCGGCTCGGGGCCGAGCACGAGGCCGTCGAGACCTCACTGCTCGCGCTCCAGGACCACGCCGGGCGCCGGCTGCTGGAGGGCGCCGCGCTGAGCGGGGTCACCAAGGAGCGCTGGGCCGCCGCCGACGCGTCCGTGACCCGGCTGTGGACGTACTTCGACGCCTACAGCGGGGCACTGGCCGCCGCGCGGGAGATCCGTGAGCGGCGCCGCTGGCCGAGCCGCGAGGACCTGGCGGAGCTGACGGAGCGGCTGCGCGGGCCGGGCGTGACCATCGCCGGGGCCGGGGCGGAGGGTGCCGCGCTGGCGGAGCGGTTCTCGCTCGCCGAGCTGGTGGCCCGGATGAACGAGCTGTACGCCGCTTCCCTGGACGTGGTGGTCGCCGCCGACGCCGTGTGGTCGGCGCTGCCCGCGCGGATCGACCTGCTGGCGGCCGAGCTGCACCGGACGCGTTCGCTGGCGCACTCGGTGGGGGTCCGGCCGGGTGAGCACCCTTCGGGGGACGACCTGGAGGAGATCACCGCCGAGCTGGCGCAGCTGCGCGAGGCGGTGATCGCGGATCCGCTGGCCTTCTGGGTGCCGGCGGCGGGGAGTTCCGCCCCGGGCGGCGGCCGGCCCGACACCGCCCGCTACGACCGGGCGGCCCGCGCGCTGGACGACGTACGCCGTGAGGTGGAGGCGGTGCTGACCGTGCGGCAGGACGCGGAGGCCCGGCTGATCGCCCTGCGGGACGTGCTGTCGCGGGCCGACCGGACCCTGGCGGAGGCGCGTACGGCGCGCGGCGAGGTGCTGGCGAAGATCCTGGCGTCGGACGTCCCGGCCGTCAGCGGTCCGCCGACGGCCCTGCAGGAGCAGCTGGCGGCGGCGGCCGAGTACCGGCGGCAGTCCCAGTGGCACCGGCTGTCCCCGCTGCTGGACTCCCTGGAGGACCGGGCCGACGAGGAACTGCGGCGGGCCCGCGAATCGTTGACAGCGGTGACGGCCCCCCTGGCGGTACGGGCCGAGCTGCGGGGGCGGCTCGACGCGTACAAGGCGAAGGTGGCCCGGCTCGGCCTGGCGGAGGATCCGCTGCTGATCGAGCGCTACGACGTGGCCCGGCGGATGCTGTGGAGCGCGCCGTGCGACCTGCGGGCGGCGGAAGGGGCGGTGCTGCGCTACCAGCAGGCGGCGGCCGAGGCGCTGGCCCCGCCGGAGGACCACCGGCCCGCGGGGCCGGGGGAGGAGGACGCATGAGCCTGATCGGAACGGCCTGCCTGCGCTCCGGCTGCCCGGGCGCGTACGAGGACATGGGCGGCGGCGAGGTGTACTGCGACACCTGCGGGCTGGCCCCGGTGGGTGCGGTCGCGGCGGGTGCGGAGGAGCTGGTGTCCCCGCCGACGGGGATGACGAGCGCCGCCCGGCACGGCGACTCGCGGGGTTCGGCGGGCTCGCACGGTTCCGGCCGGTCCTCGGCGTCGGCCCGTTCGGCGTCCTCCCGGTCCTCGTCCTCGCGCCGCTCGGTCTCCGGGCGGCTGTCGCGGTCCCTGCAGGGGGCCGGGTCCAGCCGGTCGGTGTCGGTGCGCAGTTCGGGCTCGGCGCCCGCCTCCTCGGGGCGCAGCCGGCTGGGCGCGGGACTGGTCAGCGTGCCGGAGGTGCCGCGTCCGGATCCTTCGGCGGCGGTGCTGGAGAACCCGGAGGTGCCGGAGCGCAAGCGGTTCTGCTCGCGCTCCGACTGCGGGGCCCCGGTGGGCCGCGCGCGGGGGGACCGGCCGGGCCGCACGGAGGGGTTCTGCACCAAGTGCGGGCACCCGTACTCCTTCGTGCCGAAGCTGCGCGCGGGTGATGTGGTGCACGGCCAGTACGAGGTGGCGGGCTGCCTCGCGCACGGCGGTCTGGGCTGGGTCTACCTGGCGGTGGACCGGGCGGTCGCGGACCGGTGGGTGGTGCTCAAGGGCCTCCTGGACACCGGGGACCAGGACGCGATGGAGGCGGCGATCTCCGAGCGGCGGTTCCTGGCGGAGATCGAGCACTCGAACATCGTCCGCATCTACAACTTCGTGGAGCACCTGGACCAGCGGACGGGCTCGCTGGACGGGTACATCGTCATGGAGTACGTGGGCGGCAAGTCGCTGAAGGAGATCGCGAACGAGCGGCGGCGGCCGGACGGGCGGCGCGATCCGCTGCCGGTGGAGCAGGCGTGCGCGTACGGGATCGAGGCCCTGGAGGCGCTCGGGCACCTGCACAGCAGGAACCTCTTGTACTGCGACTTCAAGGTCGACAACGCGATCCAGCAGCAGGACCAGCTGAAGCTGATCGACATGGGCGCGGTGCGGCGGATGGACGACGAGGAGTCGGCCATCTACGGCACGGTGGGCTACCAGGCGCCGGAGGTCGCGGAGCTGGGGCCGTCGGTGGCCTCGGACCTGTACACGGTGGCGCGGACGCTGGCGGTGCTGACGTTCGACTTCCAGGGCTACACCAACGTGTTCGCGGACTCGCTGCCGGATCCGGAGCACATCGAGGTGTTCCAGCGGTACGAGTCCTTCTACCGGCTGCTGGTCCGGGCCACCGACCCGGATCCGGGGCGGCGGTTCGCGTCCGCGCAGGAGATGGCGGACCAGCTGACGGGCGTGCTGCGGGAGGTGGTCGCGCTCCAGACGGGCCGGCCGCGGCCGCAGCTGTCGACCCTGTTCGGCCCGGAACTGCGGGTCCCGGACACGGACCTGTACGAGGACGCCCCGGCGGAGGTCTCCCGCCTGGGCCCCCGCCCCCTCCCCCGCCGCGGCTTCGCCCTGGGCCACCGCCGCGGGGCTGCCGCCGGGGTCGGGCCGGCCGGTTCGGCGGCCGGCGTGCCCGGCAGCGGGGTTCCGGGAGCCCGGACCCACGACCCCTCGGGTACGGGACCCGGAGCCCCCGGACCTGCACCCTTCGCGCCTGCGGCCCCGGGGCCGGGCGTGCCGGGGGCGGGAACCTCGGCGGCGGCGGGCTTCGGCCCCGGAATGCCGGGGGCCGGCATGCCCGGGAGCGGGGTGCCGGGGGCCGGTGGAGTCGGGGGCTTCGGTGGCGGCGGGGTGCCCGCGGCGGGCGGGGGCGGGGTTTCCGTGCTCGGGACCACCGCCACGCGCGTGGGGCGCGCCGGCGTGCCCGGGCCCCGGCCGGCACCGGCGGCTCCCGCGGCCGGGACGGCCCCCGCCTCCCCCGTGCCCCTCCCCGCGGCAGCGGCGGGGCTGGCGGCGCTCGACGCGTGCGACTTCGCGCTGGCCCTGCCCGTACCGCTCGTGGACCCGGCCGACCCGAACGCCGGGTTCCTGGCCGGACTCCTCGCCTCCGCCCCCGCCGACCTGCTCGGCGCGCTGGGCGCGGCGCACACCGACTCCGCCGAGCTGCGGCTGCGGGAGCTGCGCGCCCGGCTGGAGCTGGGCGAACTGGCCGTGGCCGCCCGGGCCCTGGCCGAGCTGGAGGCCAAGTACCCCGACGACTGGCGGGTGGTGTGGGCGCGCGGGATCGCCTCACTGGCCACCGGGGACGACGAGATAGCGGCCCTGTCCTTCGACGCCATCTACGACGCCTTCCCGGGCGAGCCCGCGCCCAAGCTGGCGCTCGCGCTGTGCGCGGAGATCCTGGGCCAGCTGGACAACGCCGCCGAGTACTACCGGCTCGTCTGGATCACCGACCCGGGCTTCGTTAGCGCCGCCTTCGGGCTGGCCCGGGTCCAACTGGCGTCCGGCGACCGGGCGGCGGCCGTCCGCACGCTGGAGTCCGTACCGGAATCCTCGATCCACTACACCGCCGCCCGGGTGGCTGCCGTACGGGCACGCCTGCGCGACCGGTCCCCGCAGGAAGAGCTGCTGGCCGACCTCGGAGCGGCTTCCGACCAGGTGGAGGCCCTGCGGAGGTTCGGCCTGGATCCGGAGCGGCAGGAGCGGCTGGCGACGGAGGTTCTGGGCTCGGCCCTGGACTGGGTACTGTCGGGTAGTCGGGGTGCCGACCCCGGCCGGAGCTCGTTGCTCGGCAGTCAACTGGACGAGCGGGGGCTGCGCTTCGGCCTGGAGCGCTCCTACCGCGTCCTCGCCCGGCTGGCACAGCGGGGCGAGGAGAGGATCGAACTGGTGGAGCGGGCAAACCGTTTCCGTCCCCGGACGTGGGTGTGAGTGATGTCGATGCATCGGCTGTCGGGCTGCCCCAGCTGCGCGGAGCCCCTGGAGGAGGGTGACCGTTTCTGCGGCGTGTGCGGTTACGCCCTGTCCGCCCCGGCCCCTTCCCGGGACCGCACGCCGACCCTGCCGGACCCGACCCGGTCCGCGGACGGCGGGACCCCGGCGCCGCGGGCCGAGACGGCCGGTGTCCGGGCCGCCGGACGCGCAGCCGGTGCGGCGCCCGAGTACCCCGGCTACGGCGGCCCCGTGGGTGCGGCCCCGGCGTGGGCGGGCACCGCGGGCGGCGCCGCCGCCGGCCACGCGTCCGGGTACCCGGGCTCCGGCTCGGGGAGCGTCGCAGGCGACACCCCGGCCTGGCCGGGTACCCCGGAGGAGGGCTCCGACGCCCCTGCGGCCCGGCCCGCCGAAGGCCGCACCGCCCGGGGTGTCACGGGCGACCCCGCCCCGGAACCCGGCTACGGCGGCCCGGCCGGCACCGCGTACGGCACCGGGGGCCCGGGCCGGGCGGGCGACGCCGCCGCAACCGCGGGACCGGGCACGGGCACGGCCGCTCCCGGCGGCTTCGGCGCCCCGGCGGACGGCTACTCCGAAGCTCCCGCGCAGCAGGGGGCCCAGGGCTTCGGCTCCACCCCCGGGGTGCCGGCCCCCGGCTGGGAGGGCACCCCGGCCACCCCCGGCGCGGCGGCCGGCCCGACCCCGCCGGACTCCCCGGGCTCCGCGACCGCCGCCGGCACCCCGGCCACTCCCGCCCACCCCGCGACCGCCGCCGGCTCCCCCGGCCCGGGCTCCGGGGCGGCCTCGGGCTCCCCGAACCCCCCGGGCGCCCCCGCCACCCCCGGCCATCCCGTACCCGCACCGGCCGCCGGGGACCCGTACGGCGCCGCCCCGCAGGGGGACCCGTACGCCGGCGCCCCGCAGGGGAGCGGGGGTCGGACGTGCGTCGCCTGCCGGACCGGGTACGTGGACACCGACGGGTACTGCGAGCACTGCGGGCACGCGCAGCCCCGCGAGCGCGACCACCTGGAGGAGGAGCTGTGCAGCGTCGCCGCCGTCAGTGACCGGGGGCTGCGCCACCACCGCAACGAGGACTCCTTCGCCGTGGCGGCCACCGCCCTGCCCGACGGCTCCGCCGCCACCGTGGCCATCGTCTGCGACGGCGTCTCCTCCGCCAGCCGCCCCGACGACGCGTCAGCGGCCGCCGCCGGCGCGGCCAGCGAGGTGCTGCTGGACGCGCTGCCCCGGGGCGCGCACCCGGTGGACGCCATGCACGAGGCGATCCTCGCGGCGGGCGCGGCCGTGAGCGCCCTCGCCCCGCAGCCGCCCGGCGCGCAGAACGCCCCCGCCTGCACCCTGGTCGGAGCCGTCGTCAGCGGCGGCGTGCTGACCATCGGCTGGGTCGGCGACAGCCGTGCCTACTGGGTGCCCGACGACCGTGGCGCCCTCCCCCGCCGGCTCACCGAGGACGACTCCTGGGCCGCCCAGATGGTCGCGGCGGGCCTGATGGGCGAGGCCGAGGCCTACGCCGACGTCCGGGCGCACGCCATCACCGGCTGGCTCGGGGCCGACGCGTACGACCTCGACCCGCACACCGCCAGCTTCAGACCGGACCACGCCGGTGTGGTCGTCGTCTGCACCGACGGCCTGTGGAACTACGCCGAGTCGGCGACGGACATGGCCCGGATCCTGCCTCCGGACGCCGCCGAACGGCCCCTGCACTGCGCCCAGGTACTGGTCGGGCACGCCCTCGACGGGGGCGGGCACGACAACATCACCGTCGCCGTCGTGCCGTTCACGGCCGAGGCGCCGGCGGCCGAAGCGGAACAGGAAGCGGAATCCGTGGCGGAAGCGGCGGACCGGGGAGCGCCGGCCGCCGTCGCGGCCGGGGAGCCGCACCCCCTGGCCTGACGCCCGCCTGACCGGCCATCCGCCCGACGCCGCCCCGACAGCCCCCGAGGAGTCACCCCGATGGCGAACTTCGCCAAGCCGCGCGCCCCGCGCTTCAGCGTGGAGGTGTACCAGAACGAGTTCCTCCCCGAGGGCGGGCGGGACGTGCACGCCATCGTGACGGTCACCTCCACCGGCGGCGCCACCGCCACCGCCGCGCGGGCGCTCGGCCAGGACGCGGCCGTCGTGATCATGGTCGACTGCTCCGGCTCCATGGAGTACCCCCCGGAGAAGATGCGCGGCGCCCGCGAGGCCACCGCCGCCGCGATCGACACCCTGCGCGACGGCACGGCCTTCGCCGTCATCGCGGGCACCCACGAGGCCCGCGAGGTCTACCCCGGCCAGGGCCTCCTCGCCACCGCCGGACCGGCCACCCGCGCTCAGGCCAAGGAGGCCCTGCGTGGCCTGAGCGCCGGCGGCGGCACCGCCATCGGCACCTGGCTGCGGCTGGCCGACGGCCTGCTGCGCCGGTCCCCGGCCGCCATCCGGCACGGCATCCTGCTCACCGACGGCCGCAACGAGCACGAGGACCCGGCCGTGCTGCGCGCCACCCTCGACGCCTGCGCCGGCCGCTTCACCTGCGACGCGCGCGGCGTGGGCACCGACTGGGAGGTCAAGGAGGTGACGGGCATCGCGAGCGCCCTGCTCGGCTCCGCCGACATCGTCGCCGATCCGGCCCACCTCGCCGAGGACTTCACGCTCATGATGGAGAAGGTCATGGGCAAGGAGGTCGCGGACGTCGCGCTGCGCGTGTGGACCCCGATCGGGGCGGAGATCCAGTACGTCAAGCAGGTCTCGCCGTCCGTCCAGGACCTCACCGGCCGGCGCACGGAGGCGGGCCCCCGCGCCGGGGACTACCCGACGGGCTCCTGGGGCGACGAGTCCCGCGACTACCACCTGTGCGTACGGGTGCCGGACGCCTCCGTCGGCCAGGAGATGCTGGCCGCCCGCGCCTCGCTGGTCCTGCCGGGTCCGGACGGCGCGCCGCGGCCGCCGCTCGCCCAGGGGCTGGTCCGGGCGGTGTGGACGAACGACCTCGCCGCCTCGACCGCGATCAGCCCGCAGGTGGCGCACTACACGGGGCAGGCGGAGCTCGCGCAGGCTATCCAACAGGGCCTGGAAGCCCGCAAAATGGGCGATGTCGACGGTGCGACGGCCAAGCTCGGCCGTGCCGTGCAGTTGGCGAGCGCCTCCGGTAACGCCGACACCGCCAAACTGCTCGCCAAGGTGGTGGACGTCGTCGATGCGGCGGCGGGTACTGTGCGCCTGAAAGCCAAGGTCGCCGATGCCGACGAGATGACCCTTGAAACGCGTTCGACCCAGACCGTCCGAGTGAAGAAGACCTGAGAAGAAGCCTGCCGCGATGACGCAGGGAGAAGGGGGAAGCGCCGCGATGCCGACCTGCCCGAACGGGCACCAGTCCGCCTCCGACGACTGGTGCGAGGTCTGCGGCCACCGTATGGCTGCCCCTGTGAGCCCCCCTGCGGCGCCCTCCTACGGCTACGGCTACCCTCCCACCACCGGTGAGCCGACCGCCCAGGCGGAGCTGTGCCCGCAGTGCCGGACCCCGCGCGAGGCCATGGCCCCGTTCTGCGAGGAGTGCCGGTACAACTTCCTGACCCGGACGGCGACCCCGTACACCCCGCCGCCCGTCCCGGAGGCGGGCCCGGCGGGTCCGTCGGGTACGGGTGCGCAGCCCGTGGGGGGCCCGGCCGGCGGCGGAACCCCGCCGCCCCCGGCCCCGCCGCAGCCGGTGTACTCCCAGGACCACTTCGAGTACCAGGGCTCGCGGCCCTCCCGGGTCAACCGCCCGGCCGAGCCGCTCCAGGCCGACGACGACTGGCTGCTGCAGCCTCCCGTCCAGGCGGAGCCGCCCGCGCCGCCCGCCCCGCCGGTGCAGCCGCCGGTCCAGGCGGAGTACGTCCGGCAGCCGGAGCACCCGCAGGCGGTCCTCCCGGAGCAGCAGGGCAGTGCCTCCTGGACGGCGACGATCGGCCCCGACCGCTCGTACTTCATGGCGATGATGCAGCGCAGCGGCCCCGAGGCGGCCGGGCTCAACCTGCCCGCCTACTCCCCGGAGCTGCACCTTCCGCTCTCCGGCGGCCAGATCACCATCGGACGGCGCCGCGCCTCGACGGGCGAGTCCCCGGACATCGACCTGTCGGTGCCGCCGGAGGACCCGGGCGTCTCCCACAGCCACGCGGTGCTCGTCCAGCAGCCCGACCTCAGCTGGGCGGTGGTCGACCAGAACTCCACCAACGGCACCACCGTCAACATGGGCGAGGAACCGATCCAGCCCTACGTTCCGGTTCCGCTCGCCGACGGCGACCGGGTCCACCTGGGCGCCTGGACCACCATCACCATCCGGCGCGGCTGAGCGGCTAGCCGGCGGATTCCCCCAGGGGCCACACATAGGGTCCCTGGGGGTCGTCGAGCCAGGCCCACTGCCCCTCGGCGGTGACGGTGACGCCGAACCGCTCGCGCGGGGGCCGTCCCTCGCCGCGCCACAGGTCCAGCGCCTCCCGGGGGCGCAGTACGCCCGCGGTCAGGATCAGCAGGAACTGGAACCGCTCGTTCTCCACCAGCTCGTACGGGACCCCGTGCAGCGGGCCCCCCATGCCCGGGGGCGGCGGCCCGGCCGTGGCCCCGCGCAGCGGGACGAAGTAGGCGGAGGTGTGCAGGAATCGGCCCTCCGCGAAGTCGGCGTCGCGGACCGTGAGCGCGATCAGGCCGGTCGACAGCGGGGCCAGGATCCGCGCCCCGGGGTTGCACTGGCCGAGCCAGGCGTGCGGGATCAGCGGCAGGGTGCAGGTCACCAGGATCCGGTCGAAGGGGGCGCGGGAGGGGCAGCCGCGCGCCCCGTCCCCGGTGACGACGGCGGGCCGGTAGCCGAGCTGCGCCAGGTGCGCCCGCGCCGACTCGGTGATCTCCTCGTCCAGGTCCACCGTGGTGACGAGGTCCTCGCCGAGCCGGTGGCAGAGCAGGGCCGCGTTGTAGCCGGTGCCCGCGCCGATCTCCAGCACGTTGTCCCCGTCGCGTACGTCGAGCGCCTCCAGCATCCGAGCCATCAGGGAGGGCTGGCTGCTGGAGGAGACCAGTTCGCCGTCGCGCAGCCGGGTCGCTAGCGGGGCGTCGGTGTAGACCCCGCGCAGCCAGCGGGCGCGGCGCTCGGGGTCCGGGTCCTCGGCCCACAGCCGTTCGTGGCCGGCGCCGCGGCCGGTCCAGAAGTACGGCACGAAGACGTGCCGGGGCACGGCCGTGAAGGCGGCCCGCCAGGCCGGGTCGTCCAGCGCCCCGGCGGCGGTGAGCTCCCGCACCTGGGCGGCGTGCGCGATCTCCCGCAGATCGCGTGCCGGCTCCTTCGGTTCCCGCGGAGTGTGCGGGGCGTGTACGCCCCTGCCGCCCGTGCCCATGTCTCCACTGTGCGGCGGGCGGGCGTGAGGTGCGAGCCCTCCCGGACCTCCGCCGGAGAGTGGTCCTAGGACCGGGGTCCTCCGTCCGGGTGTCTGAGACGATGGTCGGGTGAATGACGATCCGCAGAGCAACGTCCAGGAGACGACCTTCTTCGAGCAGGTGGGCGGCGAGGAGACCTTCCGCCGTCTGGTCCACCGCTTCTACCAGGGTGTCGCGGAAGACCCGCTGCTGCGTCCGATGTACCCGGAGGGGGACCTCGGGCCCGCCGAGGAGCGGTTCGCGCTGTTCCTGATGCAGTACTGGGGCGGCCCGGGCACGTACAGCGAGAACCGGGGGCACCCGCGGCTGCGCATGCGGCACGCCCCGTTCCAGGTGGACTCCGCCGCGCACGACGCGTGGCTGAAGCACATGCGGGAGGCGCTGGACGAGCTGGGCCTGGCGCCGGAGCACGAGGCGCAGCTGTGGCGGTACCTGACGTACGCGGCCGCCTCGATGATCAACACCGCCGGCTAGGGCGGTGCGTGCCCGCAGCCCCGGGCGGGGCTGCGGGCCGCAGGACCAGCCGGTCCTAGAGCGGCCGTACCTGGAGGGCGCCGAGTCCGCCGCCCGGTCCGGGCAGGCGGGTCGCGACGGAGCCGTACGGGGTGCTGAGCCGCAGCCATCCGCCGGAGGCGAACAGGGAGGCCGGTGCGGGCGCCGCGGCGGACGCGGGGGCCGGCACGGTGGCCCGTACGGGCCGCAGGAAGCCCAGGGACTGCGCGGCGTGCACGGCGCGCAGCGGGAGCTCGGTGTCGCCCAGCGTCCGCGACCAGATCTCGCGGCCGATGCGGTCGCGTTCGGAGCGGGTCCGGTGCTGCGGGGGCAGGGCCTCGTCGCGGGCCCGGAACTCGGCGACGGCGTCGGCCAGGGCCGCCCGTACCGCCTCGGGGCCGGGCAGTCCCGGCACGGGGCGCCAGCCGCCCTGGGGCGGCAGGACGCCCGTCCAGGGCGGGCCGGTGACGGCGCCCGGCACACGGGCCGCGGCGCCGGTCTCGTCGACCGACTCCAGCAGCTCGCCCGCGGACACGGTCACGTCCAGCGGCGTCGCGAGGGGTGCGGCGAGCCGCACCGCGCGGACGGCCAGGACCTCGAAGGAAGGCGGCCGTCCGAAGACGGCGAGCGCGCCGCCGCCCGCCCGCGCCTGCAGGCGGACCGCGGCGGCGCGGTCGTAGTGCACCAGCCGGCCCAGGAAGGCGGCGAGGTCCGCCGCCTCCCCGGAGTCGGCGAAGTGCAGCTGGCCGGTCATGCCGCGAGGCGCCCTTCCGCACCCTTGGTGCGGTCCGTGACCCGGCCGGCGGGCTCCTCCAGGTACTCCTGGAGGAAGACCCGCTCCTCGTCCGTGATGCGGCGGGGCCGCCCCTCGGCGAGGTTGTAGGGCACGACGACCGTCTCGGCCCGGACGTAGACCGTCTCGGGCGCGTCCTCGGTCGCCTCGTCCTTGACCTCGTAGCGGATGGTCAGGGACGCGGCGCCTATCCGGGTGACCCAGGACTCGATGAGCACCGGCTCGTGCCGGTGCACCAGGGGCAGCTTGTAGTCGATCTCATGACGGGCCACGACGGAGCCGCCCGTGAAGGACTCGCTGCCCTCCCCGGGCGCCAGGCGGAACATGAAGTCGATGCGCGCCTCCTCCAGGTAGCGGAGGAAGACCACGTTGTTGACGTGGCCGAAGGCGTCCATGTCCGCCCAGCGGAGGGGGCACCGGTAGTGGTGTCTGGCCATGGTGCGACCTAGCCCCGCGTGAGCTTCTTGTAGGTGGCGCGGTGCGGACGGGTGGCGTCCGGGCCGAGCCGCTCGACCTTGTTCTTCTCGTAGGACTCGAAGTTGCCCTCGAACCAGAACCACTTCGAGTCGCCCTCGTAGGCCAGGATGTGCGTGGCCACCCGGTCCAGGAACCAGCGGTCGTGGGAGACGACCACGGCCGCACCGGGGAACTCCAGCAGCGCGTTCTCCAGGGAGCCCAGGGTCTCGACGTCGAGGTCGTTGGTGGGCTCGTCGAGGAGCAGCAGGTTGCCGCCCTGCTTGAGGGTGAGCGCGAGGTTCAGGCGGTTGCGCTCACCGCCGGAGAGCACGCCGGCCGGCTTCTGCTGGTCCGGGCCCTTGAAGCCGAAGGCGCTGACGTAGGCGCGGGACGGCATCTCGACGTTGCCGACGTTGATGTAGTCCAGCTCGTCCGACACGACCGCCCAGAGGGTCTTCTTGGGGTCGATGTTGGCGCGGCCCTGGTCGACGTAGGAGATCTTGACGGTCTCGCCGACCTTGATCTGGCCGGAGTCCGGCTGCTCCAGGCCCTGGATCATCTTGAAGAGCGTGGTCTTGCCGGCGCCGTTCGGGCCGATGATGCCGACGATGCCGTTGCGCGGCAGCGTGAAGGACAGGTCGTCGATGAGGACCTTGTCACCGAAGGCCTTCGAGAGGTTGTTGACCTCGACCACGATCGAGCCCAGGCGCGGGCCCGGCGGGATCTGGATCTCCTCGAAGTCCAGCTTGCGCATCTTGTCGGCCTCGGCCGCCATCTCCTCGTAGCGGGCGAGACGGGCCTTGGACTTGGCCTGGCGGCCCTTGGCGTTGGAGCGGACCCACTCCAGCTCTTCCTTGAGGCGCTTGGCGCGCTTCTCGTCCTTCTTGCCCTCGACCTTGAGGCGCTCGGACTTCTTCTCCAGGTAGGTGGAGTAGTTGCCCTCGTACGGGTGGGCGCGGCCGCGGTCGAGTTCGAGGATCCACTCGGCGACGTTGTCGAGGAAGTAGCGGTCGTGGGTGACGGCCACGACGGCGCCCTTGTACTGGGCCAGGTGCTGCTCCAGCCAGTTCACGGACTCGGCGTCGAGGTGGTTGGTGGGCTCGTCGAGGAGCAGCAGGTCGGGGGCCTCCAGCAGGAGCTTGCAGAGGGCCACGCGGCGCTTCTCACCACCGGAGAGGTTGGTGACCGGCCAGTCGCCGGGCGGGCAGCCCAGGGCGTCCATGGCCTGCTCCAGCTGGGCGTCGAGGTCCCACGCGTTGGCGTGGTCCAGGTCGTCCTGGAGCTTGCCCATCTCCTCCATCAGCTCATCGGTGTAGTTCGTCGCCATTTCCTCGGCGATCGCGTTGAACCGGTTGAGCTTCTGCTTGATCTCGCCGACGCCGTCCTCGACGTTCTCCAGGACGGTCTTGCTCTCGTCGAGCTTGGGCTCCTGCATGAGGATGCCGACGGAGTAGCCGGGCGAAAGGTAGGCGTCACCGTTGGACGGCTGCTCGATGCCCGCCATGATCTTCAGAACGGTGGACTTGCCGGCGCCGTTCGGGCCGACCACGCCGATCTTCGCTCCGGGCAGGAAGTTCAGGAAGACGTCGTCGAGGATCACCTTGTCGCCGTGCGCCTTGCGCGTCTTGCGCATGGTGTAGATGAACTCAGCCAAGAGAAACCGTCCGGCAGATCGATGGTGGGCAGATACACCCCATACTGCCGTACGTCCATAGCCCGGGGGAAACCCGAATGGTGAGGGCCTGGTCAGGGCCCTGATCTGCGCATCGTCGACACGGCGTGCGGCGAACCCCGGCGGGAGGGGGCGGAGGGGCGGCAGGATGGCGGCCGGTTCAGCGGGGGCGGTAGACGGAGAGGACGTCGGGGAGGGCGTCGAGGACGAGGGCGGGCGGGGACTGGGCGTACTCGCCGTCGTAGGCCAGGGGGGTGCCGGGCGGGATGTCGCCGATGTGCAGGCGGCGCAGGCGGGTGGCCACGTGGACCGGGGAGCGGGTCAGCGGTCCGGCGAGGGCGGCGGCGAGGAGGCTGGGTCCGGGGCGGCCGCCGCCGTGGACGAGCCGCAGGTCGAGCAGGCCCTCGCCGAGGCCGTCGCGGCGGCGCGGGGTGGGGCCGGTGCCCTGGTAGGTGCCGTTGCCGGCGAAGAGCAGCCAGGCGCTGCGGGGCCGCCCGGCCAGGGTCAGCCGCACGGGCCGCTCGGCGCGCAGCACCCGCCAGGCGGCGACGAGCGCGGCCGGCCCGCCCCCGATCCTCGGCGCCCACCGCAGGCGGTGCCGCAGCAGCTCGGGGTACACCCCGATGCTGAAGGTGTTCAGGAAGTACCCGCCCTCCCCGCCCTCCCCGCCCTCCCCGCCACCACCGGCCCCCGCCGGCCCGGGTGGGCTGAAGCGGCCCACCGCCACGCGGACCGCCTGGCCCGCGGTGATCGCCCGGCAGGTGTCCTCCGGGCCGGTGAGGCCGAGGTCGAGGGCGAAGTGGTTCAGGGTGCCCCCGGGGAACACCGCCAGCGGTACCCCGGCCCGTAGTGCGGCGGTCGCGGCGGCGTTGACGGTGCCGTCGCCCCCGCAGACGCCGAGCACGGCCGAGCGGGCCGCGGCCGCCTCCAGCTCGGCCTCCAGCTCGCCGCCCGCGCACGCCACGACCTCCGCCCGCGGCAGCCGGTCCAGCAGGACGTCGAGGACCGCGCCCCCGGCCGTGCCCGCGCCGGTGTTGACCACCACCGTCAGCCCGGCGCCGTCCGGCAGCGCGGGCACGCCGGCCGCCGGCCGTTCGTCGCCGGGGACGGCCCGGGCCTGCCGGGCGCCGCGCGCGAGCTCGCGTACGGCGAACCCCGCCGCCACCCCGATCAGCGCGCCCGCCGCCACGTCGGACGGGTAGTGCACGCCGGTGTAGACGCGGGAGAACGCCACCGACGCGGCCAGGGGCGCCACCGCGGCCCCCCAGACCGGGGACTCCAGCGCCATCCCCGCCGTGAAGGCGAAGGCCGAGGCCGAGTGCCCGGAGGGGAAGGAGGTGGTCCACGGCTGCACGGCCGGCTGCCGCACCAGGGGGACCCCTTCCAGCAGGGGCCGGGGCCTGCGTACCGTCCACTTGCCGACGGTGTTGACGGTCGCGGAGGCCAGCGCGAGGGAGGCGGCCGCCCGCAGCGCGGCCTTGCGGGTGCGCGGCGCGCCGAGGGCGGTGAGGGCCGCCGCGATCCCGCCCCACAGCACTCCGTGGTTGGCGGCCCGCCCGAGCGCGGGCAGTGCCCGCTCGGCCGCGGGCCAGTGCCGCCGGGCCACGGCGTCGAACAGCCACCGGTCCCAGTGCGCGGCCGTGCCCCGCCAGGTCAGTTGCGGATTCCGATCTGCCATTTCCCGCGCTTACCCGGGGCGTGGGGCCATGAAGCCCCTCGCCGCCCGATCAGCCCCGGTCAGCCCTCCATCTCCCCTTCCTCTCCCTCCTGCGGCCGCTTGCGCAGCAGGAGGACCACCATGCCGCCCAGCACCACCAGGCCCACCGCCAGCGAGGCGATCACCGGGGTGGCGGCGGAGCTGCCGCTGACCGCGAGCCGCTCCTCCTCCGGGGACTGCGCCTCCGGGCCGGCGTCGGGGGCGGGGGCCACCTCGGCGCTGCCCGCCAGCGTGCCCACCTTCCCGGCCGGGCCGGCCGGGGGCTGCGGCCAGACGGCCGTGGCGGTGGCGGCCGTCGCGGACTCGCTGGAGCCGGCCACGACCTGCGCCTCGGCCGGGATCCCGCTACTGAAGACCCGTCCGACCGGTACCTTCGTCGACCCCTGCACGATGACCGAGGCCGTCCCGTCGGGGGTGCCCGCGGGCACCTCGAAGTACAGCCGGCTGCCGTTGGCGGCGGAGTTCACGGGCTGCCCGTCGGCGTCGACCACCCGCACCCCCATGGCCACGGCCGCCGCGTCGGGGGTGACGGTCACGCTCTGCGCCCCCGTACGGACGGTGACCGGGCCGAGCCGGGTGCCGGTGGGCCCCGTCACCGGCCCGGACACCCGGCCGGGGTCCAGCCCCAGCGAGGCCGGCGGCTCCGGCAGCCGGCCCGCCTCCCGCTGGAGGTAGTCGGCCAGCTTCTCGGCCGCCTGGTCGGCGGCCTCGACCTGCACCCCGTCCGCCAGCCGCCAGATCGCCACCTGGGTCCCGGCGGCCGCGCTCTCCGCCGTCAGCGCCCCGGCCCCGGCCGCCTTCGCCAGCCCGGCCAGGTCGTTGTGCTGGGGGTAGGAGTGCTCCAGGATCCAGCGGATCCGGCCGCCCGCCTCGCTGTTCCCGGCGAGGGGGCTGCCGCCCCAGCCGCTCTCGGTGTAGCGGGCCTGGGGCTGCGCGTTCCCCGCGACCCCGACCCCGTACGTCTGGAGCATGCCGCCGCCGTCGACCCGCATCTCGTACAGCCCGGCCGGAATCTGGCGGACCGAGCCGTCCCGGGCGTGCAGGACCGCCTGGCCGTAGGTCTTCAGGCCGTCGAGCACGGCGCTCGCGCCCCCGGCCGGCGCGCTGGCCGGCGCCGGGCCGGAGTCGGCCGAGGCACGGGCCCCGGGTGCGGCGGTGAGGGCCGCGGCCAGCAGGGCCACCGCCAGCGGCCGCCGCGCGGAGCCCCGTACGGCACCCGCGGCAGCGGGGGCGGCGGGGGCGCCCACGGCGGCGGAGGCACCCGTACCGGGATCGGGATCGGAGCCCGGCGCAGGGCCCGCGGGGGCGGCGGGGACGCCCGGAAGCGGAACCGCATGCGGGGCCGCTCCGGCGGCCGCGGGGGCAGCCGGGGCGGAGGCCGGTCCGTCTGTGGACGCGGCGCGGGACTCGAAGGACGCGCAGGACGCGGGAACAGCAATCGACACAGTCTTCCCCTTCGGGCCATAGACCCAGGTGCCCGTGAGTACCGGGGAATCCTAGCCTCATCGAACACTCAGACCACCGCCGCCTTCTGAGGGCCCATCAGCGGGGTGTCCGTCTTGACCACCCTGCGGAAGGCAGCAGTTCCACGGTTCAGGTCGTGTCCGACGGCGATCGCGTCGATGTCCGCGGAGAACCAGCGGACCCCTTCGCCGTCGGGCGGCCCCTCCCGGACCCGCAACCGCCCGTGCACCACGAGCGGTTCCCCCACCGACACGGAACTGGCCAGGTTCACCGCCAGTACCCGACGCGCCCACACGGTGTAGAAGCTGGTGGCGCCGTCCGTCCAGGCTTCGGTCCGCCGGTCGAAGTACCGCGGGGTCACCGCGAAACGGAACCTCGCCGACGGACCGGTCACCGTCTCCTTGAAGTCGATCTGCGTCGCCACGTGCCCCACCAGCGTCACCAGGGTGTCGTTCATCCCGGCCGCCCTCCCCACGTTCCGTACGGCCCGTGCGGACCGTCCGCACGGGGTACGGCCATGCTGGCCCGGGCCCCCGGCCGCCCGCCGCGGCCTGTGGACTACTGGCGGGTTGTGGACAACCGCGTCCCCCCTGCGGAGACGGTCGCGTACTGTTCCCGGACCTCCCGGTAGCGCAGCAGCTCCGCCGCGACCGGCTCCAGCACCCGCGCCCGCCCGCAGCCGGCGGCCGCCTGCCGCAGGCGCCGCTCGGCGTCCTGCCCGTACCTGCGCGCGGGTCCCCGCGCCGCGATCGAACAGGCCCACTCCACCAGCGGCCCGCCGACGATGCCCGCCACCATGAACAGCACGGGCGGCAGCAGCCTCGGCTCCAGGACCCCGACGATCTGCCCGACCAGCCACAGTCCGCCGAAGATCTGCACCAGCGTCATGGCGGCCTGCGCGAGTACGGCCGCCGGCCACCACGCGGGCCTCGGCGGCTTCGTGCCGGGCACCGGGACGGCCGCGCCCAGGGTCACCGCCAGTTCGTCCAGCGCCTCCGGCAGCCGGGCGGCGCCGCGTACGGCCGTCTCCCGTACGGCCTGCGCCCAGGGTTCGGGCAGCCCGACGGCCGCCTCGTCGGCGACGGTCCGTACGGCCTGCTCCACCCGCTGCCGGGCGGTCACCTCCTCCTCGACCGGCGCGGGGGCGGCCGCCGCGGACCGGCCGATCACGGCCAGGGCGGACAGGCCCGCCAGCGAGCGGGGGGCGCGCCGGCTCTCGTACCAGCGCCACAGCCGCAGCCAGGGCGTCCCGCAGGCCTTGCCGGCGTTGCGCCGCCAGGCCCGTTCGGCGGCGAGCCCGGCCGCGTACGCACCGACCGCCTCGGCGAGCCGGTCCTCGAACTCGGCGCGCGCCGCCTCGCCGATCTCGGGTCCCGAGGGGCCGCCCCGCCCGTCGGCGACGTACAGCGGGCGCAGGCGGGCGGCGGCCCGGTCGACGTCGGCGGCGATCCGCCGGGTCGCGGCGCCCTTCTCCTGGGTGAACTGTCCGAGCAGCTCGCGCAGTTCCCCGACCCCTTCACCCGTCAGGGCGGACAGTCCGAGCACGGTGGCACCGGGCTCGCCGTGCTCGCCGAGCGCGATGCCGTCCTCGTCCAGGAGCCGGCGCAGGTCGTCCAGGACGAGGTCGGCGGCGTCGCCGGGCAGCCGGTCCACCTGGTTCAGCACGACGAACGTCACCTCCGCGTGCCCGGCCAGCGGCCGCAGGTAGCGCTCGTGCAGGACGGCGTCCGCGTACTTCTCCGGGTCCACGACCCAGATGACGGCGTCGACGAGCGCCAGCACCCGGTCGACGTGCTCGCGGTGCACTCCGAGCGCCGAGTCCAGGTCGGGCAGGTCGACGAGGACCATCCCGCGCAGCGCCTCGGCCTCGGGGGTCTCGCGGGGCCTGCGCCGCAGCCGGCCGGGGATCTCCAGCCGGTCCAGCAGGCCGGCGGCGCCGTCGGACCAGCTGCAGGCGATCGGCGCGGCGGTGGTCGGGCGGCGCAGTCCGGTCTCGGAGATCTGCACGCCGGCGAGTGAGTTGAAGAGCGTGGACTTGCCGCTTCCGGTGGCTCCGGCGACCGCGACGACCGTGTGCTGGGTGGACAGGCCCCGGCGCGCGGCCGCCTCGTCGAGGACCCGGCCGGCTTCGGCGAGGGTCTTGCCGTCGAGGCGGGTGCGGGAGAGGCCGACCAGCTGGCGGAGCGCGTCGAGGCGGGTGCGCAGGGCCTGGGCCTCGGGGCTGAGCGGGGGTGCGGGGGCCTTGCCGCCGTCGCTCCCGGCGCCGGACACGGCCCGGATGAGGGCCTCGTCGCCCTCGTCCGCCTCCTCGTCCGCCTCCGCGTCGAGCTCCTCGGCCAGGGGTTCGTCCTCGGTCCCGTGGGAACGGGCCCTGCCGAAGACCCCCTTGCGGGTGGTCCGGTGGCGCGAGCGGGCGATGAACCCGTCGTCCCAGCGGTCGGCCGCGCGGTCGGCGGCGCGTTCGCCCGTACGGCCGTCCGCACCGCCGTCCGTACGGCCCTGCGCGCCCTCGGCGGTCCGGCGAGCGGCCTCGCGGACCCGTGCCCCGTCCCCGGCCTGGTCGCGGACGTGGTCGCGGTCTCCGGCCTGATCGCGGTCGCGGTCGGTCAAGGCGGTCACCCCCTCACCTCTCCTTCTGCAGTACGGACAGGGCGGCGATCAGCTCGGCCTGGGGTTCCGGGGTCACTTCGAGCGCCTGGAGCGGGGCGAGGCGGCGGTCCCGTTCGGTGCGCAGCACCTCGTCGAGGTGGTCCCGGACCAGCTCTCCGCCCCGGTCGCGCAGGCGTACGGCGGCCTGTACGCCGATCCGTTCGGCGAGCTTCTCCCCCGCCGGGCGGGCGCGTCTGCCGCCCAGGAGGGCGGCGACGAGGAGGGCGGCGATGCCGTCGGGGTCGGGCGCCGGCTGTTTGCCGAGCTTGGCGACCTCCTCCTCGGCGAGTTCCTCCAGTACGCGCCGCCAGCGCCGTACGGCCATGCCGATACGTTCCGCCGCCTCCCGGTCGGGGCCGGGCAGCGGCACCGCCCCGGCGGCCGGCTCGCGCCGCCACACCTCGGCGATCCGCTCGTCGGCGGCGGCGACGGCGCACTGGAGCAGCGCGGCCAGCGATTCCGCGAGGGAGTCGAGGAGTTCGTCGGCGCTGGTGTCGAGGGGGTAGCCGCGCCAGCGGGTGAGGGCGTCACCGGCGAGGACGGCTCCGCCGTCGAGGCGGCCCTGCACCCGCTTGCCCTCCCTCCGGTACGCGTCCTCGACGGCGGAGGTCAGCCGGACGGCGGCGGCGTGCTGGGCGGCGACGGCGGAGGCGAGCTCCGGCATGCGGCGGCCGAGGGAGTCGAGCGCGCCCAGCGCGGTCCTTCCGACGGCGTACTGCCGGGCGGCCGGGTCCTGGACGTGGTGGCTGAGCCAGGCGAGCAGCGGTGCGACGGCGCTGGCCGGCAGCAGTCCGCCGCCGCCGGCCGACTCGGGCAGCTCGGGCACCGTGAACCGCGGTACGTCGCCGAGCCCGGCCCGGGTGAGCAGGGCCCCGTACTGCCGGGAGACCTCGGCGAGCACCTGGTGCGGGACCCGGTCGAGGACGATGATCAGGGTGGCCTTGTACTGCTTGGCGGTGCGCAGCAGGTGCCAGGGGATGGCGTCGGCGTACCGCGAGGCGGTGGTGACCATGACCCAGACGTCCGCGGCGCAGATCAGCTGGGCGGCGAGGGTCCGGTTCTCGACGACGAGGGAGTCGATGTCGGGGGCGTCGAGGAGGGCGAGGCCGCGCGGGAGGGTGGAGACGGTCTCGATCCGCAGTTCGCGGGGCGTGGGGCGGTGGTGCGCGCCGGGCGGGCGGCCCTTGCGGGAGGCGGGGAGCAGGTCGTCCTCGTCCTGGGGGGCCCAGACGCGCATGAGGTCGGGGAGCACGCGCATCCCGGCGAACCAGTGGTGGTCGTCGGGGTGGCAGACGAGCACCGGGGTGCGGGTGGTGGGGCGGAGCACTCCGGCTTCGCTGACCTGGCGGCCGACGAGGGAGTTGACGAGGGTGGACTTGCCGGCTCCGGTGGATCCGCCGATGACGGCGAGCATCGGCGCCTCGGGCGCCTTAAGCCGGGGTACGAGGTAGTCGTCGAGCTGCGCGAGCAGCTCGGCTCTGGTCTGGCGGGCGCGCGGGGCGCCGGGCAGGGGCAGCGGCAGACGCACGGACGCGACCCGGTCGCGCAGGGCGGACAGGGCATCGAGCAGCTGAGGCCGAACATCCAAGGTCACCACATGCGAAGAATGCCCAATTTGGGACCATTTTTGAAGCTTATACGCCCTCTGCGCGCCGACCGCGACTCCAGTGGGACATCATGGACACGGCGGACGAGTGGGACGCAGGCATAACGAGTGCACAACACCCAGGCCGCCGCGGCGCAAAAGCGGTGCGAGAATCGCACCTGCCTGCGATTATCGGGACCGCTTCACCGAACCTCCACAACGTGGCACGCGAGCGAAGCAACCGGGACAAGGCAACCGGAGCCCTATCCTTGACCCGGCACGGACCGCAGTCCCACCCCCACCAAGGGGCTCCAGGCCACCACGGTCACCACCGGCCCCCGTAGCTCAGTGGATAGAGCAGGCGCCTTCTAAGCGCTTGGCCGCAGGTTCGAGTCCTGCCGGGGGCACTCTTCCTTCCCCTTCCCGGGAGGTCCCGCGCGGCCGTCCGGAAGGGACGCCGTCCACCTCTGGCGGAAAATCACTCGACCGGACCCTTGCAGGCGCAAAAGGGCCGTCGCCCGGACGGGCGGCTTCGTCCCGTACGGGGCGCGTCGCGGCAGCTCAGGCCGGCGGGCGCGCCGGGGCGGGTTCCGCGGATGTGCCGAAGGCCCTGACCGCCTGGTAGTAGGTCCAGGCCGTGCCGTCGCAGGAGGTCTTCCTGCCGCCCGAGTACCGCGCGCAGACCCGCTTCAGATCCGCGTGGAAGGCTTCGTCCAGCCGGGACTTGTTGGCGCGGAAGGCGCCCGCCGCCCCGTAGTTGCGGTAGCCGAAGTCGTGCCGGGCGCAGGCCGCCTTGAAGGGGAAGCCGAAGGGGTTGTCCGGGGAGGACGTGCAGTGGTCCGTCGACCAGTCGAATCCGTACGCCGCCCAGTCGGCCGGGTGCGCGCGGGCCGCGAGCCAGGCGTCCTGACTGGCCGCGCTGGTCTGCGTCCAGCGGCCGAGCACCTGCGGCTTGTCCGCGGGGACCGCCGTCGCGGGGGCGGCGAGGACGAGCAGGACGGCGGCGGCCGTCGGCGCGAGGACGGCAAGGGGGCGTGGGCGCATGGGATTCCTGCGGGGCGGGGCGGCGGGCGGACGGCCGCTCCGGGGGTGAGGGTCCGTCGCCGTACCGGGAGTTGACCGGGACTGCCCCTATAACGCGGCCCGGGCGCGGGCGTTCCTGTCCGGAGCGGGTCGAGGGCGGCCGGGCACCCCTCTCAGGTATGACTCCGTGTGCGACTTCCGGCAGATTCGAAGTTCGTACCGGGGAGGGACGCGCCGACGGCCCCCCGCCGCGAACACTTGTCGGTATGAACCGCCGTCCGCTCGTCATCGCCGCCGCCATCGTGGGAGCCCTCGCCACCGCCGCCTTCGCCCTGCCCAACCTCCCGCCGAACCCGGTCACGAACGCCCTCAACGACCGGTTCTTCAAGGAGAAGGGCAGGCACTTCGCCACCGCCTCCACCGCCGAGGCGCACACGCGCGGGGACCGGACCCTCGCGCTGCCCAGCTGGATGCCGAAGGACGCCAAGGACATACGCATACAGGCGCGCACCGACGGCAAGGCCCGGCTCATCCGGTTCACCCTCGGCAAGACACCCCTCGACGGACCGCAGTGCGCCGCGCAGCCCCCGAAGAAGGCGGGCGGCCCCAGGCTGGGCGCCCGTTGGTGGCCGCGCGACACCCGGGGCGAGGAGCGGCCCGAGTGCCGGGACCGCTACCAGTACCAGGTGTCGGTGCGCGGCAAGAAGGTCTACGCCTGGACCGACGGGACGCCCTCCCCGGGGGCGCTCATACCGGAGGGCATACCGGCCGTCCCCCAGCCGGGGGCCGTCCCGACGGTGCGCCGCTGACAGGTCAGTCCCGTACGAGGGCCTCGGCCGCGGCCCGGGCGAAGCCCTCGGGGTTGTCCAGCATGATGTTGTGCCCGCAGTCCGCCACGGGGACCACGGCGACTCCGGCGGCCTCCAGGGCCTCCGCCCCGGGGACGGAGCCGTCCGCCTCCGGGTAGAGGAAGCTGCGCGGGACCTTCAGCTCCAGCAGCAGCTCCCGCATGGTGGGCGTCGTGCCCGCGGCGAGGTTCACGGCGCTGCGGTACAGGCCGGTACGGCCGGCCAGCCGCATGGTGGACCACCAGTGGGCGCCGGCCCGGTCGCGCACCTCGGCCCAGCCGCCGGCGAGGAACTCCTCCTCCGTGTAGGAGGCGATCCCGCTGCTGCCCGCCGTGCCCGGGGCGGGCGGCAGGGGGTCCAGGTTGGCGTCGACCAGGACGAGGCGGGAGACCAGGTGCGGGTGCCGGGCGGTCAGCACGATGGCCACCGCCCCGCCCATGCTGTGGGCGATCACCTCGGCCGCTTCGACGCGGGCGGCGGTGAGCGCCTCCGCAACGGTGTCGGCGTGCGCCTCAAGGGTGTACGGGAACGTCTCGGGCCGGTCGCTGTGCCCGTGTCCGAGGAAGTCGAGCAGCAGCGAGCGCCGCCCGGCCAGCGCGGGGTGCACGGCGCTCGCCGCGAAGTAGGCGGGGGCGGTGGAGCCCAGCCCGTGCAGGTAGACGCGGGCCGGCTCCTCCCCCGGCAGCTCGACCCAACGGATCCGGTCGCCTTCCGGCGTCACGACGGCACTGTGCACGGTGTGTTTCCCCCTGAGTTGTCCACGGTGAATCCGGCATGAGGTTAACCGGGACTCCAACCACCCCCACTACTCTCGTGAGGTGATCGATCAACTGAACCAACTGGACGGCGGGGAACCCGGCTTCGGGGCCCTCCCGACGGGATCCGACGTGGCGGTGTGGTCGCTGGACACCACCCTCGGGGTGATCGGCGGGCACGAGACCGGCGGGGCCACGGCACTGCTGGACGCCGACGAGCGCGAGCGGGCGGCCCGGCTGCTGCGCCCCGGCGACCGCCGCAGCTACCTGGCCTCCCACCTGGGGCTACGGGTGCTGCTCGGCGGGTACCTGGGGCTGGCGCCCGAGGAGGTCCGGTTCGTGCGCGAGGACTGCCTGCACTGCGCCGGCCCGCACGGGCGGCCCGCGGTGGCCGGGGGCGGGGTGCACTTCTCCCTGTCCCACAGCGACGGCCTGGCGTACTTCGCCTTCGCCGGGGTGCCGGTGGGCGTGGACGTGGAGGGCCTGCCGAGCGCGGCGGCGGTGGCCGACGTCCTGACCAGCCTGCACCCGGCGGAGACGGCCGAGATCACCGCCCTGCCCGAGGAAGCGCGCCGGGCGGCGCTGGCCCGGGTGTGGTGCCGCAAGGAGGCCTGCCTCAAGGCCACCGGCGCGGGCCTCGCCGAAGGCGTGGCCGAGCCCTACGTCGGCTCGGCGCCCACGCCCGCCCGGGTGCCCGGCTGGACCCTGGGCGACCTGCCGGCCCCGGCCGGCTACGCCGCCGCCCTGGCCGTCCGCGCCGCCTGACGGGCCGTCGCGCCACGCCCCGCGGGGCGGCGTGTCGTGGGGCCAGTCGGCGCACCCTCCGTGCGCCGTCGTCCCGTCCGGCCGAGCATCGGGCGCATGACCGCCATGACCACACTCCTCCCGGCCGCCGCCCTTCTGGCGGCGGCCACCGTCCTGCCGCCGCACCCCGCCGCGCACGCCGACAGCGCCGACGCCCCCACCGCCTCCTACGTCGTCGTCCTCAAGGACGCCACCACCCGCACCCCGGCCCGCGCCCTGGCCGCCGAGGCCGCGGAGGCCGGTGACCGGGTCGATACGGTCTACGACACCGCCGTCAACGGCTTCGCCGTACGCACCACCGCGGCTCGCGCCGCCGCGCTCGCCGCCGACCCCCGGGTGGCCTCCGTGGAACCGGACACGGTGTACCGGATCTCCGACGCCCCCCGAACCCCCGAGCGGCCGGCGGCCCCGGCGAGCCAGCCGCAGGCACCCTGGCACCTCGACCGCCTCGACCAGCGCGCGCTGCCGCTCGACGGCTCGTACACCTACCCCACCACCGGCGAGGGCGTCACCGTCTACGTGGTCGACACCGGGATCAACACCGCCCACCAGGAGTTCGGGGGCCGCGCCCGCACCGGCTACAACGCGCTCTGGATGGAAGGCTCCGCCGACTGCAACGGCCACGGCACGCATGTGGCGGGCACCATCGGCGGGGCCACGTACGGGGTCGCGAAGGAGGTCTCCCTCGTCGGGGTGAAGGTGGCCGACTGCCGGGGCGACGCGCGGCTGTCGCACATCCTGCGCGGCCTCGACTGGATGGTGAAGGACGCGTTCCGGGGCGGGCTGCCGCTGCGCCCCGCCGTCGCCAACCTGAGCCTGGGCGGCTCCCGCAGCCGCTCCATGGACGCGGCGGTCATCCGCGCCGTCGCCTACGGGATCACCGTCACCGTGGCGGCCGGCAACGAGGGCCGTGACGCCTGCTCCGGCTCCCCCTCCGGTGTCCCGCAGGTCCTCACCATCGCCGCCACCGACGCCGCCGACCGGCACCCCTCCTTCTCCAACCACGGCTCCTGCGTGGACCTCTCGGCGCCGGGCGTGGCCGTGGTCTCGGCCTGGAAGGGTTCGAAGACCGCACTCGCCCGGGCGACGGGCACCTCCATGGCGGCCCCGCACGTGGCGGGCGCCGCCGCCCTGCTCCTCGCGGGCGGCACGGCGCACAGCCCCGCACAGGTCCGCGCGGCCCTTGTCCGGGACGCGGCTCCGGACCTGATCACGGGCCTGCCCGCCCGCACCCCCAACCGGCTCCTGCACGTACCGGCGGCGGACTGACCCGGCCGCCCGCGCCGGTATCCGATGTCCCATCAGACCAGGTCTGATGGGACATCAATGTCTGTGTGCTTCACGCCCGGGTCATCCATTGACTTCTCATCACCGCGACGCGTCAATGACGGCCATCCGCACCGGCTCGGCCTCCCCCACACAGCGGGTGGGGGGAGGTTTCGTCATGACGAAGGAGTCGCGACCCAGTGAGAGTGAGTACGAGAACGCTCAGACGAAGAGTGCTGGCCGGGGCGGGCGCCCTTTCCCTGGCCCTGACGGGCGGCGTCGTGGCCCTGACGGGGCCGGCGCAGGCCGCGACCAAGACCACTCCCGTCCCCGTGAAGTGCGTCGCCCCCGCCCCGCAGCCGGGCGCCAACGGCAACCAGGACTACACGATCACGGTGCCGGACACCGCCAAGGCGGGCGAGACCGTACCGATCACCATCGACCCCGGCGAGACGCCGGTCGTCCCGATGTTCACGATCGACACGGTCAACACCATCAAGGCGAAGCTGCTCGTCGGAGGGGTCGCGCAGACGGTCACCAGCCCCGCCGTCCCCAGCCACCAGGAGGCCGGCAAGAAGTCCGACCCGCCCGCCTTCTCCGGCACGGTCAAGATCCCGGACGGCAGCGAGGGCAGCACCGTCCAGATCACCATCGACCAGGTGGTCACGGACGCCGACCTGGGCGGCACCGTCTACACCACGACCTGCACCCCCGACCCGCGCCCCAGCGCCTCCGTCGGCTCGATCGCCGTCGAGGCCCTCCCGAAGGACCCCGTCACCACCAGGCTGACGCCCAACAGCGGCGGGGCCGGCACGGCCGTCGTCGCCACCGGCGCCAACTTCCCGGCCGGCCCGGTCACCTGCTCCGCCCTCCTCGCGGGCGCGGCGACCGGTGACACCGGCACCGGCACGGCGGACGCCTCCGGCGCCGCCACCTGCACCCTCACCGTCACGAAGAAGGCCGACGCCATCAGGATCGACGGCTCGGTCCCGCCGGCCAAGCCCTTCGTGTTCGTCGAGGAACAGGCCGGTGTGAAGAACCCGGTGGACATCGAGGTACTGCCCGGGCCGCTGGCCCTGGGCCCCAAGGACGGCCAGCCGGCCGTCAGCTTCGGCTCGGTGACCATCAACGGCAAGGCCCAGTCGGTGTTCGGCGCGTTCAACGCCGCGACCGTCCAGGACTTCCGCGGCGGCACCCTCGGCTGGGACGTGACGGCGACCCGTACGCCGTTCCTGAACCAGACGACGGGCCACTCCATGGCCAAGGCGCAGCTCGGCATCCAGCCGTCCTGCACCGTGACCAACCCGGACAGCCCGAGCACCTGCACCGCGGGCGCACCGGGAGCGATCACGGAGACCCCGATGAAGGTCGCCTCGCAGGCGGCCGGCGGTGACGAGCTGACCGGCGGCGAGTTCGCCGTGGGCGGCGCGGCGGTGCTCCAGCTGCCGCCGTTCATGTTCGCCGACACCTACCAGTCGGTCGTGACCTTCTCGATCGCCTGACCGTCCCGCCCGCACCCGGGGTGGTGCGGCGCCCCGGCGCCGCACCACCCCTTCCCCCGCTCCCGCCGCGAACCCGGAGAAGACCGCCCATGCGCCTGCGCACGACCGTCCTCCGCACCCTCCTCCTCGGCCTGTGCGGGCTGCTGCTGCTCCCCGCCGGTCCCGCCGCGGCCGCGGACAACGGCACCTGGGGGGTGTTCCCGACGCCGCCGGCCGGTGCGGCGATGACCGGCCGGGCGTACTTCTTCCACCAGGGATCCGCCGGGGCCGCCGTCGACGACAGCGTGACGATCCTGAACTCCTCCGACAGGGAGTTGACCTTCCGGGTCTTCGCCACCGACGCGGTGAACACCCCCTCGGGCGGTGCCTTCGCCCTGCTCCCCGCCGAGACGAAGCCCCGGGACGTGGGGGCCTGGGTCGCGCTGGGCCCTGAGGCGGCGGGCACCGTCACCGTCCCGCCCAAGGGCCGCAAGGACATCCCGTTCACCGTGAAGGTCCCCCAGGACGCGGCCCCCGGCGACCACGTGGGCGGGATCGTCGCACTGAACACGCAGGTCGAGGGGATACAGCGGGAGGGCAAGGTCCAGGTCGGGGTCAAGCGCCAGGTGGGCGCACGGCTGTACCTGAGGGTTCCGGGCCCGCTGACCCCGGCGCTGAGCGTGGAGGACGTACGGGTCAGCCGCGGCGCCCCGCTGCTGCCCTGGACCAGGAATGCCCGCGCCACCCTCACGTACACCCTGGTCAACCGGGGCAATGTGGTGGTCGAGCCGAAGGTCGCGGTGTCCGCGCGGGGCCTGTTCGGGCGCCGGGTGCTGGACCGGCCCGCCCGCGACCCGAAGCCGGCCCTGCTGCCCGGCCAACGGATCACCCTGACCGAACCCTGGCCGGATTCCCCCCAGTTGGACCGCGTCGAGGTGAAGGTGAAGGCGACCGCCCCCGCGTACCCGGACCTGAACTCCGAGGCCGGTACGGAGTTCCTCGCCGTCCCCTGGCCCGCGGCGGGCGCCCTCCTCCTGCTCGCCGGGGCCGGCACCGCCCTCCTCGTGCGGCGCCGGAGCCGCCGGTCCGCCCCGCAAGGAGCGGAAGCCGTCCCGGACTTGGCGGGGGCGCGCTGACCGGGAAGGGTGTCCCCGGGGGATGGCATCCGGCCATCCCCGCGACGGGGAGGCATGACCGATGGAACGAGAACACCGCGAGCCCGGCCCCGGCCGGCCGGGGCACCGCCGACCGGAGCCCGCCCTCGCGGGGGTGGGCCTGCTGACCCGCGTCGAACGCGCCCTGACCAGCGGGACCGCCGCCTACCTGCCCGGCGACGGCTGGATACGCCTCACCCTCCCGATCGAGGACGGCGGCCCGGCCCCCCTCACGGTGGACGTGGTCGCGGACACCGCGCGGCCCCCGCACGGGATCGCGTACCTCCTGCCCGGCGGTGGCCTGAACTTCACCGCGGACTTCTTCACGTCCGGCGGCGACGGGACCCTCGCCGGCCACCTGCTCCGCCAGGGCCTGCTGGTCGTCGGGGTCACCCCGCGCGAGGACGCGGCCGCCGGCGCCGACGGGCTCCCCGCCGGCCTCGGCCTCGCCGCCCACCGCAGGGACCTGGCCGGGGTGGTGGCCGCGCTGGACTCCGTACTGGGCCTGCCCTACACGTACGCCGGCCACTCCGCCGGGGCCGCCCTGGCCCTCGACGCGGCCTCGCACGACACCTCGGAGCGGCTGCGCCGGGTGCTCGTCCTGGACACCACCGGCCCGTACACCGGGGAGGCGGCGCTGCGGGCGGCCGCGACCCGGGACGCGTACGAGGAGCAGCTCGCGCGGGGTGTCCACGCGACGGACCCGGGCCTGGCGGCGCTGGTCGCACGGGCGGTGGCCGACCCCTCGGGCCCCTCCGCCGTGCCCTGGCCCCCGGACCCCTCCCGGTACTTCACCCACGCCGGGCTGGCCCACTTCGCGCTGATCCGCACCGCCGACCTCCCCGGCCCCGCGAACTGGATCTACCGCCGGGGCCACAGCGCGGGAACCTACGCCTTCGGCACGGCCCCCGCCGAGGACCGCTTCACCCTCACCCACACCTCCCTGGCCACCTGGCACGCGGCCACCGCCGCGCTGGGCAGCGGGCTGGTCCCGACGGCCCTGATGCGCGACCTCGCGGCGGTCTGGGCGGACGACGGGAAGACGTACCGGATCGACTGGGGTCGGATCCGCGCCGAGGTGGTCTGGGTCAACACCGAACTGGGCAGAGGCGACGAGCCGTACGGGGCGGAGCTGATCCGCGCGGCGGGCAACGACCGGGTCCGCTTCTCCACCGTCCCCGGGTACGGCCACGGCGACGCCGTCTGGTCGGCGACGGCGGCGGCGGACGTCTGGTCCCGCTTCTGAACCCGGACGCCAGGAACCCCCGGCCGGTGCGGGTGGGCCGGGGGTTCCTGCTGTTCAGGGGGTGCGTCAGTGGTTGCGGGGGAAGCCGAGGTCGACGCCCGCGTGGCCCTCGGACGGGTCGGGCCAGCGGGTGGTGACGACCTTGCCGCGCGTGTAGAAGTGGATGCCGTCGTTCCCGTAGATGTGGTGGTCGCCGAAGAGCGAGTCCTTCCAGCCGCCGAAGGAGTGGTAGCCCACCGGCACCGGGATCGGCACGTTGACGCCGACCATGCCCGCCTGGACCTCCAGCTGGAAGCGGCGGGCCGCGCCGCCGTCCCGGGTGAAGATCGCGGTGCCGTTGCCGAACGGCGAGGCGTTGATGAGGGCGACGCCCTCCTCGTAGGTCTCGGCGCGCAGCACGCACAGCACCGGGCCGAAGATCTCGTCGCGGTAGGCGTCGGAGTCGGTCTTGACGTGGTCGAGGAGGGACAGGCCGATCCAGTGGCCGTTCTCGTGGCCGTCGACCGTGTAGCCGGTGCCGTCGAGGACGACCTCCGCGCCCTGGTCGGCGGCGCCCTTGACGTAGGAGGCGACCTTGTCGCGGTGGGCGGCGGTGATCAGCGGGCCCATCTCGGACACGGGGTCGTTGCCGGGGCCGATCTTGATCTTCTCGGCGCGCTCGCGGATCTTCTCGACGAGCTCGTCGCCGATGGCGCCGACGGCGACGACCGCCGAGATGGCCATGCAGCGCTCGCCCGCCGAGCCGTAGGCGGCGGAGACGGCCGCGTCGGCGGCGGCGTCCAGGTCGGCGTCCGGCAGCACCAGCATGTGGTTCTTGGCGCCGCCGAGCGCCTGGACGCGCTTGCCGTGGGCGGAGGCGGTGGTGTGGATGTGGCGGGCGATCGGCGTGGAGCCGACGAAGGAGACGGCGGCCACGTCGGGGTGGGCGAGGAGGGCGTCGACGGCGACCTTGTCACCGTGGACGACGTTCAGCACGCCCGCCGGCAGGCCGGCCTCGGTGGCCAGCTCGGCCAGCTTGTTCGCGGCCGACGGGTCCTTCTCGCTGGGCTTGAGGACGAAGGTGTTACCGCAGGCGACGGCCAGCGGGAACATCCACATCGGCACCATCGCCGGGAAGTTGAAGGGGGTGATGCCCGCGACCACGCCCAGCGGCTGGCGGATGGCGGCCACGTCCACGCGGTTCGAGACGGACGTGGACAGCTCGCCCTTGAGCTGCGTGGTGATCCCGCAGGCCAGCTCGACGATCTCCAGGCCGCGCGCGACCTCGCCCAGCGCGTCGGAGTGCACCTTGCCGTGCTCGGCGGTGATCAGCTCGGCGATCGCGTCGCGGTTGGCGTCCAGCAGGGCGCGGTAGGCGAACAGCACCTTGGTACGGGCGGCCAGCGAGGACTGGCCCCAGGACAGGAAGGCCTCCTTCGCCACCTGTACCGCCGCGTCGACCTCCTCGGCGGAGGCGAGGGCGACCTGCGTGGTGACCTCGCCGGTGGCCGGGTCGGTGACCGGGCCGTAGTTGCCCGACGCGCCCTCGACGGTCTTGCCACCGATCCAGTGGTTGACGGTCTTCATGCTTGCTCCTTCACAGATGGCGACGTCGCTGCGCGGCTTGCCGGTCGTACTCTTCGCGGGCCCGGGCCGCCGACGCACGGGTCGCGGTCTCGGCCACGGGAACATCCCACCACGCCTGTGCCGGGGGCGGGCCCGACACAGTGTCGGGTGTTCGGGTCTGTGCGTAGACACATGTGGGACGGTCGGACCCGCGCGCCTCGGCCAGGGCTTTTCGCAGGTCACCGATGGTGCGGGTGCGGATCACGGCCATTCCGAGGGAGGCGGCGTTGGCCGCGAGGTCCACCGGAAGGGGGTCCCCGGTGTATCCGCCGTCCGGCCCCCTGAAGCGGTACGCCGTGCCGAAGCCCTCGCCGCCGACGGCGCCCGAGAGGCCGCCGATGGAGGCGTAGCCGTGGTTGTCGAGGATGACCACCTTGAGCGGGACGCCCTCCTGGACTGCGGTGACGATCTCGGTGGGGTTCATCAGGTACGAGCCGTCGCCGACGAGCGCCCACACCGGCCGGCCGGGGGCCGCGAGGGCCGCCCCGAGGGCGCCCGGGATCTCGTAGCCCATGCAGGAGTAGCCGTACTCGACGTGGTACTGGTACGGGGAGCGGGCCCGCCAGAGCCGGTGCAGGTCGCCGGGGAGCGAGCCGGCCGCGTTGACGATCACGTCGGTGTCGTCGACGAGGGCGTCGAGGGCGCCCAGCACCTGGGCCTGGGTGGGGACGGCGGTCTCGTCGGGGGCGTGGAAGGCCTGGTCCACCAGGGCCTCCCAGTAGAGCTTGGCCTTGCGGTACGTCTGCTCGTACGCGGGGTCCACCCGGTGCCCCGCCAGCTCCGCGCGCAGGGCGTCCAGGCCCTCGCGGGCGTCCGCGACCAGCGGGAGCGCGGCCTGTTTGTGGGCGTCGAACGGGTCGAGGTTGAGGCCGACGAAGCGGACGCCGGGCTCCTGGAAGAGGGTCGAGGAGGCGGTGGTGAAGTCGGTGAGCCGGGTCCCGGCCGCGATGACCAGGTCGGCCGCGCGGGCCAGGTCGTCGGCGGTGGCGGTGCCGGTGTGGCCGACGGCGCCCACCTCGGCGGGGTGGTCGTGGCGCAGCGCGCCCTTGCCGGCCTGGGTGGCGGCGACGGGGATGCCGGTGGCCTCGGCGAAGGCCCGCAGCGCCTCCTCGGCCCCGCTGTGCCGGATGCCGCCACCGACGATCACGAGGGGCCGGCGGGCTTCCCGTACCGCCTCGGCGGCGGCCCGCAGCTCGTCCGCGTCGGGCCGGGGGCGGCGCACGCGCCACACCCGCTCCGCGAAGAACTCCTCGGGCCAGTCGTACGCCTCGGCCTGGACGTCCTGCGGCAGCGCGAGGGTGACGGCGCCGGTCTGCACCGGGTCGGTGAGCACCCGCGCCGCCTGGAGGGCCGCCGGGATCAGGGCCTCGGGCCGGGTGATCCGGTCGAAGTACCGCGAGACGGGCCGCAGGGTGTCGTTGACGGAGACGTCGCCCGCGTAGGGGACTTCCAGCTGCTGGAGCACCGGGTCGGCGGGCCGGGTCGCGAAGGTGTCCCCGGGCAGCAGGAGCACGGGGATCCGGTTGACGGTGGCGAGGGCGGCCCCGGTGACGAGGTTGGTCGCGCCGGGCCCGATGGAGGTGGTCACGGCGTGCGCCGACAGCCGCCCGCTCTGCCGGGCGTACCCGACGGCGGCGTGCACCATGGCCTGCTCGTTGCGTCCCTGGAGGAACGGCATGGCCTCGGGCCCGCTCTCCAGCAGGGCCTGCCCGACGCCGGCGACGTTGCCGTGCCCGAAGATCCCCCAGGTGACGGCGATCAGCCGGTGCCGGCGGCCGTCGCGCTCGGTGTACTGGCGGCTCAGGAACCGGACGAGTGCCTGGGCGGTGGTGAGCCGGACGCTGCGCGGCGCGGTCACGGGGTCTCCTCCTCGGGTCGGGCTGCGGGCCGGGGCCGCCCGTCGCGGTGCAGGGGCAGCCTGGGATCGACTTCCTGCCCCGGCCACGCCTCCCGAATCCACGCGTGGTCGGGATGGTCGCGGATCAGCCACTCCCGCTGGGCGTCCGGGCCGGCCATCACGTTCAGGTAGTACATGTCGTGGCCCGGCGCCGCGATGGACGGGCCGTGCCAGCCGTCGGGGATGAGGACGACGTCGCCCGACCGCACCTCCGCGAGGACGTCGGTCTTCCCGGCGGGCGAGGGCGTCACGCGCTGGTAGCCGACGCCGGGGGTGTCCCCGTGCGGGGCGATCTCGTAGAAGTAGATCTCCTCCAGGCGGGATTCCTCGCCGGGGTGGTGCTCGTCGTGCTTGTGGGGCGGGTAGGAGGACCAGTTCCCGCCCGGGGTGAGCACCTCGACGGCGATGAGCCGGTCGCAGGGGAAGGCGTCGGCGGCGGCGAAGTTGTGCACCTGGCGCGAGCAGTGGCCGGCTCCCCGCAGCTCGACGGGTACGGCGTCGGCGGGGCCGTACCGGGGTTCGAGGCGCCGCTCGCACCGCGCCCCGGCCAGCGCGAACCGGCCGCCTCCGGCGGAGGTCAGCTCGGCGTGCGCGTCCCGCGGGAGGTACGCGAAGTCGGTCGGCCCGTCGAACACCGAGTCCCGCCCGCGCAGCGCGAACCACCGTGCGGGGGAGGGCTCCGCGCAGCGGACCTCGCAGCTGCCCGTCAGCGGGAGGACGATCCACTCGGCCTCCCCGCACGCGTGCGCGTACACCTCCCCCGGAGCCAGCTCCAGCACCACCAGCCGGGTGAACTCCATCCCCGTCTCAGACCGCACCGGCACCGCCCAGCACCTCCTCCACCTCGTGCGGGAACGGCATCGCCGAAGAACACGCCAGCCGCGAGGCCACGATCGCCCCCGCCGCGTTCGCGTACCGCAGGACCCGCTCCAGCTCCCACCCCGCCAGCAGCCCATGGCACAGCGCGCCCCCGAAGGCGTCCCCGGCGCCGAGCCCGTTGACCACCGTCACCGGGACCGGAGGTACCTCCACCGCCGTCCCGTCCCGGTGGACGGCCAGGACCCCCTCCGGCCCCCGTTTGACCACCGCCAGCTCCACCCCGGCCGCGAGCAGCGCCCGCGCCGCCGCGTACGGCTCGCTCTCGCCGGTGGCGACCGCGCACTCCCCGGTGTTGCCGACGGCGACCGTCGCCAGCGCGAGCGCCCGCTCGTACCAGGGCTCCGGCGGCCCGTCGTCCCACAGCATCGGCCTCCAGTCGAGGTCGAACACGGTGGTGCCGGACTTCGAGCGGGCCTCCAGCGCGGCCAGGGTGGCGGACCGGCTCGGTTCGGCGCTGAGGCCCGTGCCGGTCATCCAGAACACCCGTGCGGCGCGCACCGCCTCCCGGTCGATCTCGCCGGGCTCGATCTCCAGGTCGGGCGCCTTGGGGAGCCGGTAGAAGTAGAGCGGAAAGTCGTCCGGCGGGAAGACCTCGCAGAAGGTGATCGGCGTCGGGTAGCGGTCCACCTCCCCCACCCACCGGTCGTCGACCCCGAACCCCCGCAGCTCACCGCGCAGATACGCCCCGAAGGGGTCCGCCCCGGTCCGGCTGATCATGGCCGTGCGCCGCCCCAGCCGGGCGGCCGCGACGGCTACGTTGGCCGGTGAGCCGCCGAGGAACTTCCCGAAGGTGTCGGCCTCCGCGAGCGGTACACCGGTCTTCAGCGGGTAGAGATCCACCCCGATCCGCCCCATCGTGATGAGGTCGTACGCGGTCCCGCCCCCGGCCCCGTCCGCTGCGTCCCCCGTGGTCACGTCGGGCGCTCCTCCCATTCCCACTCGTCCTCCCTTTCCCTCGGAACTCGCACCCTAAGGTGGCCGTCATGACCTCCTCCCCGCCCGCGTTGACCCGTATCCGTGTCGGTTCGGCTCCGGACTCCTGGGGTGTCTGGTTCCCGGAGGATCCGTTGCAGACCCCCTGGGACCGGTTCCTCGACGAGGTGGCCGACGCCGGGTACGAGTGGATCGAGCTCGGCCCGTACGGTTACCTGCCCACCGATCCGGCCCGGCTCGCCGACGAGACCGCGAAACGGGGTCTGCGGGTGTCCGCCGGCACCGTCTTCACCGGACTCCATCACGGTCCCGCCGTCTGGGAGCAGACCTGGGCGCACGTGTCGCGGATCGCCGCGCTCACCCGGGACATGGGCGCGGAGCACCTCGTGGTCATCCCGTCGTTCTGGCGGGACGACAAGACCGGCGGAATGCTGGAGGACCCGGTCCTGACGCCCGCTCAATGGCGTGAACTGACCTCCCAGACCGAGCGCCTGGCCCGGGAGGTCCGGGAGCGGTACGGGCTGCGGATCGTGGTGCACCCGCATGCGGACACGCACGTGGACACCCCGGAGAACGTGGCCCGGTTCCTGGACGCCACCGACCCGGAGCTGGTGTCCCTGTGCCTGGACACCGGGCACTACGCGTACTGCGGCGGGGACAGCGTCGAGGCGATCGAGACCTTCGGCGAGCGGATCGGGTACCTCCACCTCAAGCAGGTGGACCCGCGGATCCTCGCCGAAGTGGTGGCGGAACAGATGCCCTTCGGGCCGGCCGTGGAGCGCGGGGTGATGTGCGAGCCGCCGTCCGGGGTGCCCGCGCTGGAGCCCGTCCTGGCGGCGGCGCAGCGGCTCGGGGTGGAGCTGTTCGCGATCGTGGAGCAGGACATGTACCCGTGCGCGCCGGACCGTCCCCTGCCCGTCGCCCGGCGCACCCGTGCCTATCTGCGCTCCTGTGGCGCCCGCTGACCTGGAAGGAACACACGTATGAGCACCCTCGGCATCGCCGTCATCGGCACCGGGAAGATGGGCGCCGACCACGTCCGGCGGATCGGCGACACGGTCGGCGGGGCGCGGGTGGTGGCCGTCGCCGATCCGGACGGGGACCGGGTCAAGGCCGTCGCGGCCCGGCTGGAGGGCGCGGCCGCGTTCACGGACCCGGCCGCGGCGATAGCGGCCCCCGGGGTGGACGCCGTGCTGATCGCCTCCCCCGGGCCCGCCCATGAGGAAGCGGTCCTGCACGCCCTGGAGCGGGAGTTTCCGGTGCTGTGCGAGAAGCCGCTGACCCCGGATCCGGAGGGGGCGCTGCGGGTGCTGGAGGCGGAGCGGCGGCTGGGCCGGCGGCTGGTGCAGGTGGGGTTCATGAGGCGGTTCGACGCCGAGTACGAGCGGCTCAAGGAGCTGCTGGACGCGGGCGGGATCGGCCGGCCGCTCTTCCTGCACTGCCGCCACCGCAACGCCGCCTCGCCCTCCTTCTTCACCAGCGACATGCTGATCAGCGATTCCGTGGTGCACGAGGTGGACGCGGCCCGCTGGCTGCTGGGCCAGGAGGTGACGGCCGTGACCGTGCTCTCGCCGACGCCGTCCTCGGCCGCCCCCGAGGGGCTGCGCGACCCGCGGCTGGTGCTGCTGGAGACCTCGGGCGGGGCGATCGTGGACGTGGAGATCTTCGTCAACTGCGGGTTCGGCTACCAGGTGCGGTGCGAGGCGGTCGGGGAGTCAGGCAGTGCCCGCATCGGCGACGGCCACGCGATGGTGGTCGAGTCGGGCGGCCGGTGGGGCGGGGAGATCGCCCAGGACTTCACCACCCGGTTCGCCGACGCCTACGACCGCCAGGTGCGGCGGTGGGTGGCGGCGGCCGCGCGGGGCCGGGTGGACGGCCCCGACGCGTGGGACGGGTACGCGGCCGCCGCCGTCTCCGAGGCGGGGCTGGCGGCCGCGCGCAGCGGCGTACGGACCGAGGTGCGGCTGGCGGAGCGGCCGGACCTCTACCGCTGAGCCGCCGCCGGCGTCCCGGATTCACCGGGCGGCTCCTGTGCCGCGTCCGTCACAGGAGTCGCACCCGTGTCACGCATATCCGGATTACGCGGGTTTTCCGTCACAGGCGGTCGACAGCCCCTCCCCCGCCCTCACGAGGCGTCGTTCTCCGGGAACAACCCGAGTGATCGTCAGTGTCCGCGCGCCGGCTCCCCCGACGGCCTCCGGCCGGCCCCGGGGCGTGGACGAGGAGGTGTCGTGGATGAGCGACCGACAGCTGTGGTCCTACAAGGAGATCGCCGCCCATATCCGGGTCCAGCCGGACACCGTGCGCTCCTACCGGAAGCACGGACTGCTCCCCGCCCCCGACCACGTGGAGGGCGGCAAGCCCTACTGGTACGCCGAAACCATCCGGACCTGGGTGGCCCGCCGCCCCGGCAACCGGGGCCGCCGCGAGGAGTGACCCCTTCGTGGTGTTCGGCCGCCGCGCTCCCCCGCGCGGCTCCGCCGGGGCCGCGCAGCCGCAGCCCCAGCAGCGCCCGCCCGCCGGCGAGCAGCGGTGCGAGCACCGCGACGGCCATGATGAGAATGAGCGTCACCGAATGCACCACGTGCGTCATTTACATATGGTTCGCCGATCTTGTCCACCGCAAGGCCGGCACAGGACCCGCGGGTCCGCGCCGGAGACCCACCGGATACCCGCTTGATACCCCCTAGGGGTACAGTCCTCTGATAGAGAGAGACACCCCCTGATAGGAGAACGACATGACCGCCGTGACGGAAACCGTGTACAAGGTCAAGGGAATGACCTGCGGGCACTGCGAGGGCGCCGTGACCGAGGAACTGTCCGCCCTGGCGGGCGTCACCTCCGTCAAGGCCGTCGCCGCCACCGGTGAGGTCACCGTGGTGTCCGCCGCCCCGCTCGCCGAGGCCGAGGTCCGCGCCGCCGTGGACGAGGCCGGTTACGAGCTCGCCGGCCAGGCCTGAGCCCCCTTCCTTCCGCAGTACCCGCCGGGCCGTACCCGCCAGCCCCCGACTGGACCGTGCGGCCCGGCCCTTCCCCCGGAGCGGGACATGAGCAGCAGCACAGTGCACGAGGGGCCCATAGCGGTGTCCGGCGGCCCCGCCGAGGTCGAGCTGACGATCGGCGGGATGACCTGCGCCTCCTGCGCGGCCCGCATCGAGAAGAAGCTGAACCGGATGGACGGGGTCAGCGCCACGGTGAACTACGCCACCGAGAAGGCCCGCGTCTCCTACGGCGAGGGCGTCCGGGTGGCCGACCTGATCGCGACGGTCGTCAGGACCGGGTACACGGCCGAGGAGCCCCCGCCGCCGGCGCCCGAGCCGGAGCCGGAGCCGGAGGCTGCGGAGCCCGGACAGCGGCCGGAGGCCGGCGCCGATCCGGCGCTCGCCGCACTGCGGCAGCGGCTGCTGGTGTCCGCCGCCCTGGCCCTGCCCGTCGTCCTGCTCTCGATGGTGCCCGCCCTCCAGTTCGACAACTGGCAGTGGCTCTGCCTGACCCTCGCCTCCCCGGTCGCCGTCTGGGGCGCCCTCCCCTTCCACCGGGCCGCCTGGACCAACGCCCGGCACGGCGCCGCGACCATGGACACCCTGGTCTCGGTCGGCACGCTGGCCGCCTACGCCTGGTCGCTGTGGGCACTGTTCTTCGGGCACGCGGGCATGACCGGCATGCGGCACGGCTTCGCCCTCACGATCACCCGCACCGACGGCTCCTCCGCCCTCTACCTGGAGGTCGCCGCGGGCGTCGTCACCTTCATCCTGCTCGGCCGCTACCTGGAGGCCCGCTCCAAGCGGAAGGCGGGCGCGGCCCTCAGGGCCCTGCTGGAGCTGGGCGCCAAGGAGGTGGCCGTGCTGCGGGGCGGCCGGGAGGTCCGGATCCCGGTGGGCGCCCTCGCGGCCGGCGACCGGTTCGTGGTCCGGCCCGGGGAGAAGATCGCCACCGACGGCACGGTCGTCGAGGGCTCCTCCGCCGTGGACGCCTCGATGCTGACCGGCGAGTCCGTCCCCGTCGAGGTGGGCGTCGGGGACCCCGTCACCGGCGCCACCCTCAACGCCTCCGGCCGGCTCGTCGTGGAGGCCACCCGGATCGGGGCCGACACCCAGCTCGCCCGGATGGCCCGGATGGTGGAGGAGGCGCAGAACGGCAAGGCCGAGGTGCAGCGGCTCGCCGACCGGATCTCCGCCGTCTTCGTCCCCGTCGTCCTGCTGCTCGCGCTCGGCACCTGGACCGCCTGGCTGCTGATCACCGACGACGCCACCGCCGCCTTCACCGCCGCCGTGGCCGTCCTGATCATCGCCTGCCCCTGCGCCCTGGGCCTGGCCACCCCGACCGCCCTCATGGTCGGCACCGGACGCGGCGCCCAGCTCGGCATCCTGATCAAGGGGCCCGAGGTCCTGGAGTCCACCCGCAGGGTCGACACGGTCGTGCTCGACAAGACCGGGACGGTCACCACCGGCCGGATGACCCTGTCCGGGGTGCACCCCGCCGAGGGGGTGGACGAGAAGGAGCTGCTGAGGCTCGCGGGCGCCCTGGAGCACGCTTCCGAGCACCCCATCGCCCGGGCCGTCGCCGCCGGAGCCGCCGAAGCGGCCGGCGCCGAGGGCGGGCTGCCGGTCCCCGAGTCCTTCGAAAGCCTCGCGGGGCTGGGCGTCCGGGGCGTGGTCGAGGGCCGCTCCGTCCTGGTGGGGCGCGAACGGCTGCTGGCCGAGCGGGGTCTCACCCCGCCCGGCTCCCTCGCCGCGGCAGCGGCGGCCGCCGAGGCCGCCGGCAGCACGGCGGTGCTGGTCGCCTGGGACGGCGAGGTCCGCGGGGTGCTGACCGTGGCCGACGCCGTGAAGCCGACCAGCGCCGAGGCCGTGGCCCGGCTGCGGGCGCTCGGCCTCACCCCGGTCCTGCTGACCGGCGACAACCGGGCGGTGGCCGAGACGGTGGCCCGGGCGGTGGGCATCGACGAGGTGATCGCCGAGGTGCTCCCGCAGGACAAGGTGGACGTGGTCCGCCGGCTCCAGGCCGGGGGCCGTACGGTCGCCATGGTGGGGGACGGGGTCAACGACGCGGCCGCCCTCGCCCGGGCCGACCTGGGCCTGGCCATGGGCACCGGCACCGACGCCGCCATCGAGGCCGGCGACCTGACCCTCGTACGGGGGGACCTGCGGGTGGCGGCGGACGCCATCCGGCTCTCGCGCCGGACCCTGGCCACCATCAAGGGCAACCTGTTCTGGGCCTTCGGCTACAACGTGGCGGCGCTGCCACTGGCGGCGGCCGGCCTGCTCAACCCGATGATCGCCGGAGCGGCCATGGCCTTCTCCTCGGTCTTCGTGGTGACCAACAGCCTGCGGCTGCGCTCGTTCCGGTAGAGGACCTCCTCCCCGGATCCTCCACATCTCCTTCACTGGAGACGCAGATCACAGTGACCCCAACGTAACCATCCGGGGTCGTCCCGGGTCTAATGGGGCGATGCCGGAAACATCTTGGGGGATGTTTCACGGAGGTCTTGGGGGACTTCCGCGGCATTCGCCGGCCGGGACGCGTGCCCTCGGGAAGCTTTGAGCGGCCCTCCCGACCCGAACGGGTCCCGGCAACACACCGACGCCCCGGCGCGGGTCCCGTGGGGGGAATCCGCTGCCGGGGAAAGGAAAGCGCCCCGTCCGTCGACCCGTGGGGGGATCGACGGCGGGGCGCTTTTCGCGTGCTCGGGCCCTGGGGGCTCAGCCTCAGCGGGCCTCGACCGGGACGAAGTCGCGCAGGACCTCGCCGGTGTAGATCTGGCGCGGGCGGCCGATGCGGGAGCCGGGCTCCTTGATCATCTCGTGCCACTGGGCGATCCAGCCGGGCAGGCGGCCGAGCGCGAACAGCACGGTGAACATCTCGGTCGGGAAGCCCATGGCCCGGTAGATGAGACCGGTGTAGAAGTCCACGTTCGGGTAGAGGTTGCGCGCGACGAAGTACTCGTCGGCGAGCGCGTGCTCCTCCAGCTTGAGCGCGATGTCCAGCAGCTCGTCGCTCTTGCCGAGCGCCGAGAGGACGTCGTGCGCCGCCGCCTTGATGATCTTCGCCCGGGGGTCGAAGCTCTTGTAGACGCGGTGCCCGAAGCCCATCAGGCGGACGCCGTCCTCCTTGTTCTTCACCTTGCGGATGAAGGCGTCGACGTCGCCGCCGTCCTTCTTGATGCCTTCCAGCATCTCCAGGACGGACTGGTTGGCGCCACCGTGCAGGGGGCCCCACAGGGCCGAGATGCCGGCGGAGATCGAGGCGAACATGTTCGCCTGCGAGGAGCCCACCAGGCGGACGGTGGAGGTCGAGCAGTTCTGCTCGTGGTCCGCGTGCAGGATCAGCAGCTTGTCGAGCGCGGAGACCACGACCGGGTCGAGCTCGTACTCCTGGGCCGGCACGGAGAAGGTCATGCGCAGGAAGTTCTCGACGTAGCCGAGGTCGTTGCGCGGGTAGACGACCGGGTGGCCGACCGACTTCTTGTACGCGTAGGCCGCGATCGTCGGGAGCTTGGCCAGCAGGCGGATCGTCGAGAGGTGGCGCTGCTTCTCGTCGAACGGGTTGTGGCTGTCCTGGTAGAAGGTGGACAGCGCGCTGACGACCGAGGACAGCATGGCCATCGGGTGGGCGTCGCGCGGGAAGCCGTCGTAGAACCGCTTGACGTCCTCGTGCAGCAGCGTGTGCTGGGTGATCTCGTTGCGGAACGACGCGAGCTGGTCGACGGTCGGCAGCTCCCCGTTGATCAGCAGGTAGGCGACCTCGATGAAGGTCGAGCGCTCCGCCAGCTGCTCGATCGGGTAACCGCGGTAGCGCAGGATGCCCTGCTCACCGTCGAGGTAGGTAATCGCGGACTTGTAGGCGGCGGTGTTGCCGTAGCCGCTGTCCAGAGTGACGAGCCCGGTCTGGGCCCTCAGCTTCGCGATGTCGAAGCCCTGGTCACCGACGGTGCTTTCGATCACCGGGTAGGTGTATTCGCCGTCCGCGTACCGGAGTACTACAGAGTTGTCGCTCACGTCATCCCTCACCGACGTAGTGCCTCTTCTTCGAGGTGCCCTGACTGCCTCTACCTTCCCCCATTTGGCGCAGGAGAGTGCACTCGGGGTCGGCCTTTGGTCTTTTTGACGGCACTCAGTGCCGTCAACCTGCTCATCCTGCCCTGCCCGCACCGCTTGTGGGAACCCAAATGATCGATCATCTAGGTGATGTTTCCCACCGGTATCCGTCCGGCGAGCCTGGCCGCGACCGCCGTGAACCTCCTGCCTGCGGAAACGGTACGCACCGCCTGCCCGAGGGCCTTGCGGGACCCGACCAGGACGACGAGTTTCTTCGCCCTGGTCACGGCCGTGTAGAGCAAGTTCCGCTGGAGCATCATCCAAGCCCCGGTCGTGACCGGGATCACGACCGCCGGATATTCACTCCCCTGGGAGCGGTGGATGGTGACGGCGTAGGCGTGGGCCAGCTCGTCCAGCTCCGCGAACTCGTAGCCCACCTCCTCGTCCTCCTCCGTACGGACCGTCAAGCGCTGCTCGTCCGGATCGATAGCGGTCACCACGCCAACGGTGCCGTTGAAGACGCCATTGGCGCCCTTCTCATAGTTGTTCCTGATTTGCGTGACTTTGTCACCAACCCTGAAGACCCGGCCGCCGAACCGCTTCTCGGGCAGGTTCGGCCTGGCCGGGGTGATGGCCTGCTGGAGCAGGCCGTTGAGATGGCCCGCCCCGGCCGGCCCCCGGTGCATGGGCGCCAGCACCTGGACGTCACGGCGCGGGTCGAGCCCGAATCGAGCCGGGATCCGGCGGGCGGCCACGTCCACCGCGAGCGCCCCGGCCGCCTCCGTGTCCTCCTCCGGGAAGAGGAAGAAGTCCGGCAGCCCGTCCGTGATGGGCGGGACCCCGGTGTTGATGCGGTGGGCGTTGGTGACCACGCCCGACTGCTGCGCCTGCCGGAAGATCCGGGTCAGCCGGACGGCGGGCACCGGACCGCCCTCGGCCAGCAGGTCCCGCAGCACCTCGCCCGCGCCGACCGACGGGAGCTGGTCCACGTCCCCGACCAGCAGCAGGTGCGCCCCCGGGGCCACCGCCTTGACCAGTTTGTTGGCGAGCAGCAGGTCCAGCATCGAGGCCTCGTCCACCACGACCAGGTCGGCGTCGAGCGGCCGGTCGCGGTCGTACGCGGCGTCCCCGCCGGGTTTGAGCTCCAGCAGCCGGTGCACCGTGGAGGCCTCGGCCCCCGTCAGCTCGGACAGCCGTTTCGCCGCCCGGCCGGTGGGGGCGGCGAGCACCACCTTGGCCTTCTTGGCCCGGGCCAGCTCGACGATGGACCGCACCGTGAAGGACTTGCCGCAGCCCGGCCCGCCGGTCAGCACGGCGACCCGGCGGGTCAGCGCCAGCCGGACCGCGTCCCGCTGCTCGGGGGCGAGCGCGGCCCCGGTCCGCGCCGCCAGCCAGCCCAGGGCCTTCTCCCAGTCCACGTCCCGGAATCCGGGCATCCGGTCCTCTTCTGCGTTGAGCAGCCGGCGGACCTGGCCCGCCAGCGACAGCTCGGCCCGGTGGAAGGGGACCAGGTACACGGCCGTCAGGGGGTCCGGGCCGCCCTGGGGGTCGGGCACCGATTCCCGTACGACCCCCTCCGGATCGGCCGCGAGCTCGGCCAGGCACTCGATGACCAGCCCGGTGTCCACCTGGAGCAGCTTCACCCCGTCGGCGATGAGCCGCTCCTCGGGCAGGAAGCAGTGCCCCTGGTCGGCGGACTGGGACAGCGCGTACTGGAGACCGGCCTTGACCCGCTCGGGGCTGTCGTGCGGGATCCCGACGGCCTGGGCGATCCGGTCGGCGGTGAGGAAGCCGATGCCCCAGACGTCGGCGGCGAGCCGATACGGCTGGTTGCGCACCACCGAGATGGAGGCGTCCCCGTACTTCTTGTAGATGCGGACGGCGATGGAGGTGGAGACCCCGACGCCCTGGAGGAAGACCATGACCTCCTTGATGGCCTTCTGCTCCTCCCAGGCGGCGCCGATCAGCTTCGTCCGCTTGGGGCCCAGGCCCGGCACCTCGACGAGCCGCTTCGGCTCGGTCTCGATCACGTCGAGGGTGTCGGTGCCGAAGTGCTCCACGATCCGGTCGGCGATCCTCGGACCGATGCCCTTGATCAGGCCCGAGCCCAGGTAGCGCCGGATGCCCTGGATGGTGGCGGGCAGGACCGTCGTGTAGTTCTCGACGCTGAACTGTCTGCCGTACTGGGGGTGCGAGCCCCAGCGGCCCTCCATGCGCAGGGACTCCCCGGGCTGCGCGCCGAGCAGCGAGCCGACGACGGTCAGCAGATCACCGGCGCCGCGGCCCGTGTCGACCCGGGCGACCGTGTAGCCGCTCTCCTCGTTGGCGTAGGTGATGCGCTCCAGCACCCCCTCGACCACCGCCGGTTGCACCGCCCCGTTGTTCGCCATGGCACAAGAAACTACAGCCCGCCGCCGACAGTCCACCGGGCCTGTGGACAAACGAAAGGGGGTCCGGCCTCACGGCCGGACCCCCTCACGGTTACCCCTCCCTCGTCGGACTTCCCGATCCCCCCAGATCCCCTCCCGGAAGTCCCGACGCACCATACGACCCGCGTCAGGCCCGGAGGGTTGCATGCGGAACCACAGCTTTACCTTTCCATTACCGACGGTGCTCCGGAAGTCGCTCTGAGATGCCAATGAACCACCCCACACGTAGCGTTTCCGGCATGAGCGAATCTTCCTTCGAGGACGACGTCATCAACGAGCTCGGCGACGACAGGCTGACCGAGATCGCGTCCCTGCTCGGCACCGACGAGAACGGCGCCCGCGACACGGTCGCCCAGACCGTCGGCACACTGGCCGGCGGACTCCAGGAGAAGGCCTCGGCCGGAGACGACGAGGTCCACCAGGCCCTGGCGGAGGTGGCGCAGCCGCCCCTCCAGGGCGTGGCCACCCTGGGCGGCGGCCTCGGCGGTCTGCTCGGCGGCGGGATGATGGCCGGGGTCCTCGCCAAGGCGAGCAAGCCGGTCGCCGCGGCGGTGTCGAAGAAGACGGGCATCCCCGCCCCGACCGTCGCCCGGGTCATCGAGATGCTGATCCCGGTCCTCCTGGCCGTCCTCGCCAAGCGCGCCTCCGCCGGCAAGGGCGCGGGCGCCCCCACCGCCGGCGGCGGCCTCGGCGACCTGCTGGGCCAGATCCTCGGCGGCGGCAAGAAGTAGCCCCCGGAAGGCACCCCTGCGGAGCACGCGCACCGCTCCTACGGCGCCGACCTCACCGGGCAGGACTGGCGGCTGCCCCTGCGGGAGCACCCGTCGCGCCGACGCCCGCCCGCGCCGGGCGGCCGCCCGGGGCCAGCGAGGTCAGCCCCACCCCGCCGACCAGCAGGACCGCCGCCAGCCAGCGCGGCCCCGAGACCGGTTCCCCGAGCACCAGCGCCGCCGAGGACATCCCGAAGACCGGCACCAGCAGCGAGAACGGCGCCACGGCGGAGGCCGGGTAGCGGCGCAGCAGGTAGCCCCAGGCGCCGAAGCCGAACACCGTGGACACCCAGGCGACGTAGCCGATGACGGCCACCCCGGACCAGTCCAGGGCGCGCAGCGCCGCCAGGTCCCGCTCGGGCCCCTCCAGCAGCAGCGACAGCCCCAGCAGCGGCACGACGGGGACCGTGCACACCCACACCATGAAGTTCAGCGCGTCGGGCGGGGCGGCCTTGCGGGTGAGCACGTTGGACACGCCCCAGCAGGCGGCCGCCGCCACGACCAGGGTGAACCCGGCCGCCGGCCCGGACAGGCCCCGGTCCACGGCGGCGACCGCGATCCCGGCCAGCGCCACGGCCATGCCCAGCACCCGCACCCGGCCGGGCCGTTCGCGCAGCACCACCGCGGCGAGGACGGCGGTGAACACGGCCTGGATCTGGAGGACGAGCGAGGACAGCCCGGCCGGCATCCCGGCGGCCATGCCGGTGAACAGCAGCCCGAACTTGGCGATGCCGAGGGCCACTCCGACGCCCACGATCCACTTCCAGGCGACCTTGGGCCGCCCCACGAAGAACACGGCGGGCAGCGCGGCCACGAGGAAGCGCAGGGCGGACAGCAGCAGCGGCGGGAAGTGGCCGAGCCCGATCTGGATGACGACGAAGTTGAACCCCCAGACGGCGGCGACGAGTACGGCGAGAGCGGTGTGTACGGGACGCATGCTCCGAGCATCGACGCCCGGACCATGTAGCACCAGCGCGGATCCCTTCCGGGATGGATGAAGCAGTACTTACGATTCCCCCACCGCCGCCCCTACGATGGCGGGATGCTCGACCTGCCCCGGCTGCGCGCCCTGCACGCCGTCTCCGTCCACGGCTCCGTCGCTGCCGCGGCCGCCGCCCTCGGCTACACCCCCTCCGCCGTCTCACAGCAGATCGGCAAACTGGAGCGGGAGACCCGCACCACCCTGCTGGAGCGGCGCGGGCGCGGGGTCGCCCTCACCGAGGAGGCCAGGCACCTGGCCGAGACGGCCCGGGAGCTGCTGTCGATCGTCGAGCGGGCCGAGACCACCCTGGAGGAGCGGCGCGGGCGGCCGAGCGGGCTGCTGACGGTGGCCGCGTTCGCCTCGGCCGCGCGCGGGCTGCTGCCGGGGGTGCTGGCCGGCCTGGCCGCCCGCCATCCGGCGCTCGACGTACGCCTCACGGAGGTGGACCCCCACCTCTCGGTGGACCTGGTGGCCCGGGGAGTCACCGACCTGGCGGTGGCCCACGACTGGGACATCGCCCCGCTGCCCGCCCCCGAGGGAGTGGAGCAGGCGGTGATCGGGGACGACCGCTGCGACCTGGTGGTGCCGGCCGGGCACCCCTTCACCGCGCGGCGCCTGGTCCGGCGGGCGGACCTGGGCGGCCAGCGGTGGGTGTGCCAGCCGCCCGGGCGGGTCTGCCACGACTGGCTGATGCGGACCCTGCGCACGGCCGGGTTCGAGCCGGACATCGCGCACATGGCCGAGGAGAACCACACCATCGTGGCGCTGGTCGCCGCCGGACTCGGCATCGCCGTCGTGCCCCGGCTGGGCACGGGCCCGCTCCCGCCGGGCGCGGTGGCCGTCCCCCTGGAGCCGCTCCCCGTACGCCGGTTGTACGCCCTGTGGCGGACGGGCGCCTCCCGCCGGCCGGCGATCACCGAGACCGTGCGCACCCTCCAGGAGCACTGGCCGATCGTGGCGGGCCTGCTTCCGGGGGACGCGTCGAGTGTCCCCCTGACGCGGGGCGGGGACCGGGAGTAGGGTCCCGGGGGTGCCGTACCACGCCTCCCGCCGGGCCCTGCTCGCCGCCGCGGCCATGGCCGCCGCCACGGCCGCCGGGGCCGCCTCCTCCGCTACGGGCGCCCACCGCACCCCCGACGACGCCCGCTCCCCCGCAGCGCCCCCGGGCCGCCGCCCGGACCGGGAGCGGCTGCGCGCCCTGGTGGCCTCGATGGGGCTGCCCGAGCTGGTCGGGCAGTTGTTCGTGTCCCGGGCGTACGGGCACTCTGCGACCGACCCCGACCCGGCGGACGCGGACCTGAACCAGGCCCAGTTCGGCGTGCGCACCGCCGCCGAACTGGTGGCCCGCTACCACCTCGGCGGGATCGTCTACTTCGCCTGGGCGCACAACACCCGCTCCCCCGGGCAGATCGCCGCCCTGTCCAACGGCCTCCAGCGGGCCGCGGCCGGCTCCGGCGCGGGGATCCCGCTGCTGCTCTCCGTCGACCAGGAGCACGGGGCCGTCGCCCGGATCGGCCGGCCCGCGACGCTGCTGCCCGGGGCGATGGCGCTCGGCGCCCGGGGCTCGGCCGCCGACGCCCGCCGGGCGGCCCGGGTGGCGGGGGCGGAACTGGCCGCGCTGGGCATCCGGCAGGACTACGCGCCGGTGGCCGACGTGAACGTGAACCCGGCCAATCCGGTGATCGGCGTCCGCTCCTTCGGCTCCGACCCGGAGGCGGTGGCGGAGCTGGCGGCCGCCCAGGTGCGCGGCTACCAGGGGGCGGGGGTGGCCGCGACGGCGAAGCACTTCCCGGGCCACGGGGACACCGAGACCGACAGCCACGTGGGGCTGCCGGTGATGCGGCACACCCGCGCCCAGTGGGAGGAGCTGGACGAGCCTCCGTTCCGGGCGGCGGTTCAGGCGGGCGCGGACGTGGTGATGACGGCGCACATCGTCTTCCCCGCGCTCGATCCCTCGGGGGATCCGGCGACCCTCTCGCGGCCGATCGTGACGGGCATCCTTCGCGAACGCCTGGGCTTCCGGGGGGTGGTGGTGACCGACGCCCTCGACATGGCCGGGGTCCGCCAGAAGTACGGGGACGACCGGGTGCCGGTCCTGGCCCTCAAGGCGGGCTGCGACCAGCTGCTGAACGCCCCCGACCTGGGGCTGGCCTACCGCAGCGTGCTGGCGGCGGTCGGGTCGGGCGAGCTGACGCGGGAGCGGGTCGAGGAGTCGGTGCTGCGGATCCTGGAAGTGAAGGCCCGCCGGGGCCTGTTCGACGACCCGTACGCCGACGAGGCGCGGGTGGACGCGGTGGTGGGCACCGCGGAGCACCTGGCGGCGGCGGACGCGGTCGCCGCGGGTACGACCACCCTGCTGGCCAACCCGCGCGGGCTGCTGCCCCTGGACGCGCAGGCGGGACCCCGGCTGCTGGTGACGGGTACCGACCCGGCCTCCCCCACGGGTACGACGGGACCGCCCACGACGGTCCTGGCGCGGGAGCTGACGGCGCTGGGCTGCCGGGCGCAGGCGCTGCCCGCGGAGCGGGCGGTGGCGGCCGCGCCGGGCAACGCGGCGGTGCTGGTGTGCACGTACAACGTCCCGGAGGGGGAGAGCCCGCAGCGGACGCTGGTGACGGACCTGATCGCGACGGGCGTCCCGGTGGTGCTGGTGGCGGTACGCAATCCGTACGACCCGGCCCGGCTGCCCGCGTGCGCGGCCGAGGTGGCGACGTACACCTGGACGGACGTGGAGATGCGGGCGGCGGCCCGGGTGCTGACGGGTGCGCGGCGGCCGTCCGGCCGCCTCCCGGTCCCCGTCCCGGGCCGCTACCCGCTGGGCCACGGGCTGGAGTACTGACGTACCCGGCCCGCGGCCCGCGGGATGGCGCCTACGGCCGCAGGGACTCGTGGCGCAGGTCGGTCCGGTCGAGCTCCGGGTCCGGCGCGGCGAGCGGGGCCGTCTGCGGCGCGGCCTTCTCGGTGCTGAACACGTTGGCCGCGGGGGCCACTCCGGCCCACTCCAGGATCCGCGCGGTGGCCAGGGCCTTCTCGCCGTCCTGGAGCTTGGAGACGTTCGCCCCGTGGTTGGCGCCCGGCGCGATCATCACGTAGCTGTCGCGGGCCCCGTAGCCGATGTGGAAGGGCTCGGCGCCCCACGGGTCGTTCTGCCCGTACACGAACAGCATCTGGTGGGCGTTGTTCCGCACCCAGGTGTCGACGTCGGCCATGGCCCCGGGCTGGAAGGTCATGGGTATGTCGCGCGGCACGAAGTTGCGCGGCGGCTGGTAGCCGTAGCGGCTCAGGTCCTTCAGCCACGGCTGCTTGATGTCGGGCGAGCCGAGCTGGGTGCCGGCCTGGTAGTAGTACGGCGTGTACGTCTCCAGGCCCTGGTCGGCGTAGGCCGAGAAGCCGGAGATCGTGTCGACGCTGTCCCAGATCTGCTGGTCGGTGGCGGTCTTGGCGTCCGGCACGGTCGCGCAGTCGGAGAGCAGGCTGTACTGCCAGAAGGCCCAGGTGTAGTCGAGGACGACGGCCTCGAAGGCCCGGTCCGGGCTGCCGATGGTGTTGAAGGTCCAGCCGTTCGCGGCGGCGGCCTCCTTGTACTTGGCCTCCAGCGGCTCGCGCCGGATCAGGGCCTCGCGCTGGACGGCGGCCAGCTTGTCGCGGCACTCCTTGGTGCCGACCTTGGTGAAGAACCGGTCGTAGGCCGAGTCCTCCTTGTTGACGACGTCGTTGGGCGCGACGTAGGCGACGACGCCGTCCATGTCGCGCGGGTAGAAGCGCTCGAAGTACGTCGCCGTCATACCGCCCTTGCTGGCGCCGGTGGCGAGCCACTTCTTGGTGTAGATCTGCTTCAGGGCGGTGAAGATGCGGTGCTGGTCGCTGGCCGCCTGCCAGATGTCCAGCTTCGACCAGTCCGCGGGGTCGGGGCGGGACGGGTTGAAGAATCGATACTCCATGGACACCTGGTTGCCGTCGACTATGGTCGTCGGCTCTGCGCGGCGCGGGTTGGTGTTGACGTTGTAGCCGGAGGTGTAGAAGACGGTGGGCCGGGACTCGTCCTTGTGCAGCAGGGTGATGCGCTGCTTGAAGGTGCCCTTCGACGGCTGCCGGTGGTCGATCGGCTGCTCGTAGTTCAGCACGAAGAACCGGTAGCCGGGGTACGGCTTCTCCTCGATCAGGCTCATCCCGGGGACGGCGAGGATCCGGTCCTTGATGTCGGCGGTGGTGCCCTGCTCCGCGGTGGTCGGCGCGGCGGCGGCCGGCTCGGCGGGGGTGGCCGCCTGAGCCGTGAAGCCGGCCGAGCCGAAGGTGCCGATGAGCACCGCGAGCGGCAGCAGCCGGCCAAGGGTCTTGCGCATGCACTCTCCCCATGCAGTCCACTGGTGGTCGCCGTGAACCTAGCGGGGTCAACACGCCTGTGAACAGTACTGGTTGGGTCTCGGCGTCAGCACAGGATCCAGCCGGATTCCACCGATCCGGCCGCGACGGCGCCCTTTACATACACGCACCGGCTGATCGCCCCGACGGTGACGGGGCCCGCGTACCGGGTGAATTGCCCCGCATCGCCCACCGGGACGCCGCCACGCGGCTGAACGCTCACCGTCAGGTAGCGGCGCTCCCCGGGGTGCAGGGCGACGGTCACGGCACAGGCCTGCGTGCGGCTCTTGTACACGCGCACCTCGGCGTCCGGCAGCGGCAGCGCCCTGACCAGCTCGCCCTGGCAGCCTCCGGCGGCGGCCCGCGCCTGCGGCGCCGCCGCGAACACCCCGCCCACGGCCAGCCACAGCGCCGCCCCGAACACCCCGAGGGACACGGCCGGCCCCCGCGCCTTCCGCATCTTCCACCCCTGAGACACGCTGACCCCCCCGATCGGTCGTACGTAACACGTACTGACGTACGTACGACGCGCAGGACTGTCGGAAGGTTGCACTACTCTAGGCGATCAACCAAATGCTCACCGTAGTTGCGAAAGGCGTCCCGCCATGACGACCGACCTGCTCGACCGCAAGCTGGAGCGCGCGTTCGCGCACCTGGACGCCGACGACAACGGCGTGATCGACGAGAAGGACATGATCGCGCTCGGCTCCCGGCTGCTGTCGGCGCTGGCCGAGCCCGCCGAGTCCCCCAGGGCGGCCGAGGTGTTCCGCGGGCTCACCGACTTCTGGGTGGACCTCTTCAACGAGCTGGGCGTCGGCCAGGACCAGAAGCTGACGCCGCAGCAGTACCGGGACGGGATGACCCGCCTCTACAAGGACGGCGGCCCGGCCTACGAGAAGTCGTTCCGGCCGATGATGAAGGCGATCCTCACCGTCGTCGACACCAACGGCGACGGGCACATCAGCCCGGAGGAGTTCCACAAGGCCCAGCTGGCCTTCGACACCCGGCTGGAGCCCGCCGACGCGGACGCCCTCTTCGAGCGGATCGACAAGAACCACGACGGCTACCTGTCGGTGGACGAGCTCCTCGACGCCGTGCGCGAGTACTACACCGGTGACGACGAGGACGCCCCGGGCAATCTGCTCTTCGGCGAGCTCTGATACCCGGGGCGTACTCCTGACGGGGGCCGCTACGCGGCGGCCGCCGGCTCGTCCTCGCCGGCGAAGGTCCGCCACAGGGTGGCGTAGCGGCCGCCGCGGGCCAGAAGTTCGGCGTGGCTGCCGTCCTCGACGACCCGGCCGCGGTCCATGACCACCACCCGGTCGGCGCGGGCGGCGGTGGTCAGCCGGTGGGCCACCACCAGGGTGGTGCGCTTGCCGGCGAGCCGGTCGGTGGCCTGGTTGACCTGCGCCTCGGTGGCCAGGTCCAGGGCGGCGGTGGCCTCGTCGAGCAGCAGCACGTCCGGGTCGACGAGCTCGGCACGGGCCAGCGCGATCAACTGGCGCTGGCCCGCGGAGAGGTTGCGGCCGCGCTCGGTGACGGTGTGCAGGTAGCCGCCGTCGAGGGTGGCGATCATGTCGTGGGCGCCGACCGCGCGGGCGGCCGCCTCCACCTCGGCGTCGCTCGCGTCCGGCCGCCCGTAGGCGATGGCGTCGCGGACGGTCCCCGGGAAGAGGTACGACTCCTGGGGGACGACCCCCAGCCGGTGGCGGTACCCCGTCAGGTCCAGCTCCCGCAGGTCGGTGCCGTCGGCGGTGACCCGGCCGGAGGTCGGGTCGTAGAACCGGGCCACCATCTTGACCAGCGTGGACTTTCCGGCGCCGGTCTCGCCGACGAAGGCGACGGTCTGCCCGGCGGGTATCCGCAGGCTGATGCCGCCCAGCGCCTCGCCCTCCTCGCCGCGCTCCTCGGCGGTGGCGTACGCGAAGCGCACGTCCTCGAAGGCGATCTCGCCGCGCAGCCCGGTGACCTCGCGGGGCGTGGCCGGGGGCGGGGTGGTGGTGGGTTCGCGCAGCAGGTCCTGGATGCGGCCGAGGGAGACGGTGGCCTGCTGGTAGCCGTCGAAGACCTGGGAGAGCTGCTGGACCGGGGCGAAGAAGAGGTCGATGTAGAGCAGGTAGGCCACCAGCGCGCCGGTGGTGAGGGTGGCCGCCTCGACCCGGCCCGCGCCGACGATCAGCACGGCCGCCGCCGCGCCCGAGGACAGCAGCTGGACGAAGGGGAAGTAGACGGATATCAGCCACTGGCCGCGCACCCGCGCCTGGCGGTAGGAGTCGCTGCGCTCGGCGAAGCGGTCGGCGCCGGCGTGCTGGCGGCGGAAGGCCTGCACCAGGCGCAGCCCGGCGACGGACTCCTGGAGGTCGGCGTTGACCAGGCTGACCCGGTCGCGGGCGAGCTCGTACGCGGCGACCGACTTGCGGCGGAAGACGATCGTGGCGAGGACCAGCACGGGCAGGGTCGCGAAGACGATCAGCGCGAGTTCGAGGTCGAGGACGAGCAGGGCGACGAGGATGCCGAAGAAGGTCAGGACGGAGACGACGGCGGTGACCAGCCCGGTCTGCAGGAAGCTGGAGAGGGAGTCCACGTCGGTGGTCATCCGGGTCATGATCTTGCCGGTGAGCTCGCGCTCGTAGTAGTCCAGGCCGAGGCGCTGGAGCTGGGCGAAGATCTTGACGCGCAGGGCGTAGAGCACGCGCTCGCCGGTGCGTCCGGTCATCCGGGTCTCGGCGAACTGCGCCGCCCACTGGGCGGTGACGACCACCAGCGCGAGGGCGGCGGCGGCCCACACCGCGCCCAGGGCGGCCTTCTCCACGCCCTGGTCGATGCCGTGCCGGATCAGGACCGGCAGGAGCAGGCCGGCGCCCGCGTCGAGGGCGACGAGGCCGAGGCTGATGGCGAGCGGGGCCCAGAAGCCGTGCAGCAGCCGGCGCAGTCCGTAGCTCTCCTCGGCGGCCGCGGCCCGGTCCTCGTCCACGTCCGGCTGGTCGTCGGCCGGCGGCAGGGCCGCGACCTGCGCGAGGAGTTCGGGGGTGGCGCCGGGGGCGGGGTCCTCGCCCTTGTCGCTGCGCCGCCACAGTTCGGGGGTGACCCCGTCGGCCACGCGCCGCTTGGCGTTGACCGGCTCGGAGTCGATCTCGGCCTCCAGCTCGATGTCCCGTTCCAGGTCGCGCTTGAGGTCGCGCTCGAACTCGGCCATGGAGGGCGCGTCGGGGGTGCGCGGGGAGGCCGCGCCGAGGGCTTCGGGGTCGGTGAGCAGCCGGCGGTAGAGGGCGGAGCGGCGTTCCAGCTCCTCGTGCGTGCCGATGTCGGCGAGCCGGCCGCCGTCGAGTACGGCGATCCGGTCGGCGAGGGCGAGGGTGGAGCGGCGGTGGGCGATCAGCAGGGTGGTGCGGCCGGCCATGACGGCCCGCAGCGCCTCGTGGATCTCGTGTTCCACGCGGGCGTCGACGGCGGAGGTGGCGTCGTCGAGGAGGAGCAGCCGGGGGTCGGTGAGGAGGGCGCGGGCGAGCGCGATGCGCTGGCGCTGGCCGCCGGAGAGGGTCAGGCCCTGTTCGCCGACCTTGGTGTCGTAGCCGGCGGGCAGCGCTTGAATAAACGATTCCGCTTGGGCCGCGCGCGCGGCGGCGCGTATCTCCTCGTCCGTGGCCTGCGGGCGCCCGTAGGCGATGTTGGCCCGGATGGTGTCGGAGAAGAGGAACGAGTCCTCGGGCACGAGGCCGATGGCGGCCCGCAGGGAGTCGTACGTCAGCTCCCGCACGTCGTGGCCGCCGACCCGGACGGTGCCGTGGTCGGCGTCGTAGAAGCGCGGCAGGAGCAGGGAGACGGTGGACTTCCCGGAGCCCGACGCCCCCACGACGGCGACGGTCTCGCCCTCCGCGAGGCTGAGCGAGAAGCCGTCGAGGACGGGCCGCTCGGGGTCGTAGCCGAAGCGGACGTCCTCGAACGCGACGGTGGCGGGCGCGTCGGCGGGCAGCTCCCGCGTCCCCTCCTCGATCACCGGCTCGGTGTCGATGAGCTCGAAGACCCGCTCCACGCCGGCCCGGGCCTGCTGGCCGACGGTGAGCACCATGGCGAGCATGCGGACGGGGCCGACCAGCTGGGCGAGGTAGGTGGAGAAGGCGACGAAGGTGCCGAGGGTGATGTGCCCCTGGGTGGCCAGCCAGCCGCCGAGGGCCAGCATGGCGACCTGGCCGAGCGCGGGGACGGCCTGGAGGGCGGGGGTGTAGCGGGAGTTGAGCCGGATGGCGCGCATCCGGCCGCCGAAGAGCCGGCGGCCGGCCTCGCGGAGCTTGCCGGTCTCCTGCTCCTCCTGCCCGAAGCCCTTGACCACGCGCACGCCGGTCACGGCCCCGTCGACGACGGTGGCGACGGCGGCGGCCTGGCCCTGGGCGTACCAGGTGGCGGGGAAGAGCTTCTTGCGGCTGCGCTTGGCGATGAACCAGAGCGCGGGGGCCATCAGCAGCGCGACCACGGTGAGCACCGGCGACAGCCACACCATGACGCCCAGGGATATCCCGAACAGCAGGAAGTTGCCGATGGTCATGGGCAGCATGAAGAGCAGCCCCTGGATCAGCTGGAGGTCGCTGGTGGCCCGCCCGACGACCTGCCCGGTCGACAGCTCGTCCTGCCGCCGGCCGTCGAGGCGGGCGATGGTGTCGTACATGTCGGTGCGCAGGTCGTGCTGCACGTCGAGGGCGAGGCGGCCGCCGTAGTACCGGCGTACGTAGGTCAGCACGTAGACGAGCAGCGCGGCGCCGACGAGCAGCCCGGCCCAGGGGGCCATCGCCTTGCTCTCGTCCCCGATGACGTCGTCGATGATGGTCCGGGTGACGAGCGGCACGAGCGCCATGACGGCCATGCCGGCCAGCGAGGAGCCGAGCGCGAGCAGCACGTTGAGCTTGTACCGCCAGGTGTAGGCGGCCAGCCGCCTGCCCCAGCCCTGTTTCTCCCCAGCCGCCGTCACGTCGGTGCCTCCCCGTAGGTCCTGTCCTGCCGTGACCCCCAACGCTCCGACCGGCGGATTTCATCCCGCCGCAACAATTCGAACGTGCGCGTACGGCGCCTCCGGCGCACGCCGGGAGCGCCCGGACGGGCTACGCCAGGTGGGTCGGGGCGAACATCCTGAGGGTGGCCGGGAGGACCAGGACCGAGGGGCCCGGGGTGGCGAGGGACGCGGCGAGGTCCTCGCGGAGGGTGGCCGGGGTGGTCGTGGCGGCCGGGATCCCGAAGGAGGCCGCCAGGGCCGCGAAGTCGGGGCGGGTGAGTTCCGTGCCCGTGGTGCGGCCGTCGAAGGCGTCCGTCATGTACTCGCGCAGGATGCCGTAGCCGCCGTCGTCCACGATCAGCCAGGTGACGTCGAGGCCGTACTGCTTCGCGGTGGCGAGCTCCGGGATCGAGTACATCGCGCCGCCGTCGCCGGAGACGGCCAGGACCGGGGTGCCCGGCTCCGCGACCGCCGCGCCGAGGGCCGCCGGGAAGGCGTAGCCGAGGCCGCCCGCGCCCTGGGCCGAGTGCATGGTGTTCGGGTGCTTCGCGTCGAAGGCCGACCACGCCCAGTAGGACAGGATCGTCATGTCCCAGAAGGACGGGGAGCGGGCGGGGAGGGCGGCCCTGATCGAGGTCAGGAGCTCCTGTTCGAGGGCCAGGCCCTGGGGGGCGAGGCGGGCCGCGACGGCGTCCAGGACCGCGCGGACCCGTGCGGGGGCCTCCTCGTCCTCGCGGGGTCCGACCGTCTCCAGGAGGGCCTGGAGGGCCAGGCGGGCGTCCGCGTGGATGCCGAGCGCCGGGTGGTTGGACTCCAGCTTGCCGAGGTCGGCCTCGATCTGGACGACCCGGCCGGTGGGGAAGAAGGTGTGGTAGTTCGAGGACAGCTCGCCCAGACCCGAGCCGACGACGAGGAGGACGTCGGCGTCCTCCAGGAAGTCCGTCATGTGGCGGTCCTCCAGCCAGGACTGGAGGGAGAGCGGGTGGTTCCAGGGGAAGGCGCCCTTGCCGCCGAAGGTGGTGACCACGGGGGCGTCCAGGCGTTCCGCGAGCTGCCGGAGCTTGCCCGCCGCGTCGGCGCGGACCACACCGCCGCCCGCGATGATCACCGGGCGGGAGGCCCGGGTCAGCCAGTGCGCCGCCAGCGCGGTCAGCTCGGGGCGCGGGGCCAGCTCGTGCGGGCTCGCGTCCATGCCGGTGACCTGCGGGATCACCGTCTCCGCGCGGAGCACGTCCTCGGGGATCTCCACCCAGACGGGGCCGTGCGGGGCGGTGAGGGCCGACTCCCAGGCCTCGGCGACCACCGACGGGATCTGGGAGGGGGTGCGGGCGATGTGGACGGACTTCACCACGTCGCGGAAGGACGCGGACTGGTCGCGCAGCTCGTGCAGGTGGCCGCGCCGCCCCCCGCCGAGGCCCTCCGAGGGCACCTGGGAGGAGAGGGCGAGGACCGGGGCGGAGGCGGCCGCCGCCTCCGCCAGGGCCGGCAGGGACATCAGCGCGCCGGGGCCGGTGGACAGCAGCAGCGGGACCGCCTCGCCCGTGAGGCGGCCGTACGCGTCGGCGGCGAAGCCCGCGTTGTTCTCCGTGCGCAGCCCGATCAGCCGCAGGTCGGAGCGGCCCACCGCGTCGAAGAGGGCCAGGGCGTGCTGCCCCGGCAGACCGAAGACGGTGGTCGCGCCGAGGCCGCGCAGCGTCTCCACGACCAGGTCCCCGCCCGTGCGGCCCGGCGGCGGCGCCAGGGCGGCCGCCGTCTGGGCCTCGGTGGGGCGGAGAACCAGGTCGTGGTCGTGCGTCACGTGCTTGCGTGCCCTTCGTGCTGTGCTGCCCGGGCCGCCGTGGTTCGCCTTACTTCGCCTTCGAGGCGGCGATCTGGCGGCTCATGATCGTGGTGAGCTCGTACGCGGTGTGCGAGGCCGCGACCGAGGTGATCTCGGCGTGATCGTACGCCGGGGCCACCTCGACCACGTCGGCGGAAACGAGGTTGCAGGAGGACAGGCCGCGGATGATCTCCAGCAGCTCGCGGGAGGTCATGCCGCCCGCCTCCGGCGTGCCGGTGCCGGGCGCGTGGGCCGGGTCCAGGACGTCGATGTCGATGGAGATGTACAGCGGGCGGTCGCCGATGCGCTGGCGCAGCTGGTCGGCGATCTCGTCGGCGCCGCGGCGGTAGACGTCCGCCGAGGTCACGATGCCGAAGCCCATCTTGGCGTCGTCGTCGAGGTCCTGCTTGCCGTACAGCGGGCCGCGGGTGCCGACGTGGGAGAGCGCCTCGGTGTCGAGGATGCCCTCCTCGACGGCGCGGCGGAACGGGGTGCCGTGGGTGTACTCGGCGCCGAAGTAGGTGTCCCAGGTGTCCAGGTGGGCGTCGAAGTGCAGCAGGGCGACGGGGCCGTGCTTCTTGGCGACCGAGCGCAGCAGCGGCAGCGCGATGGTGTGGTCGCCGCCGAGGGTCATCAGGCGGGAGCCGTTGCCGAGGAGCTCGTCGGCGGCGGCCTCGACCGTCTCGACGGCCTCGTTGATGTTGAAGGGGTTCACCGCGATGTCACCGGCGTCCGCGACCTGCGCGAGGGCGAAGGGGGAGGCGTCCTGCGCCGGGTTGTAGGGGCGCAGCAGGCGCGAGGCCTCGCGGATGGCGTTGCCGCCGAAGCGGGCGCCGGGGCGGTAGGAGACACCGGAGTCGAAGGGCACGCCGACGACGGCGACGTCGGCGGAGCCGACCTCGTCGAGACGGGGCAGGCGGGCGAAGGTCGCCGGACCGGCGTAGCGCGGGATCCGGGAGGAGTCGACGGGGCCGCGCGGCGTCTGCTCGGTGCTCATGGGGGGTGCCCTTCTGCTGGTCCTGCGGGTGCGGTCCTTCGAGCGTAAGCGGGCCGCGCGGGGGTGGGGAGGGTACGTTTCATCCATCTGGCAGCGTCGAAATGTACGGAGCATCCATGGCCGACCTCCCGGTCCCCCCGAACCCCGCCGCCGGCCCGCGGGCGGGGTCCTCGGTTCCCGCCGGGGAGCCGATGACGCCGCCCGTGGGGCTCGCGGCGCTGCTCGGTGAGCGGGGGCTCGGGCTGCGGCACCTCGCGGGGCCGGCGGTGGCGGAGGTGCACGGGGTGCACGCCTCCGAGATGGCGGACCCGTCCCCGTACCTGCTGGGCGGCGAACTCCTGCTGACGGCGGGGTCCGCGCTGACGGAGGCCGGGGCCGCCGCCTACGTGGACCGGCTCGCCCGCGCCGGGGCCGCCGCGCTCGGCTTCGGCGTGACCCCGGTGCACGAGGTGGTGCCGCCCGGTCTGGCCGAGGCGTGCGAGCGGTACGGGCTGCCGCTCGTCGAGGTCCCGCCGGGAACACCGTTCACGGCCGTCGCCCGCAGCGTCGGGCGGCTGATGGCGGAGGCCCGCACCCGTGAGCTCCGCCGCGTCACCGAAGCCCAGCAGTCCCTGGCGGCGGCCGCCGCCCGCCCGGACCCCGTCCCGGCGGTCCTGTCCCGCCTGGCCACGGCCCTGGGCGGCTGGGCGGCGCTGTGGGGGCCGGAGGGCGGCCCGGGCCCGGCGGGCGCCGCCGGTACGGGCCCGGGGGCCGGTCCCGGCCCGGTCGCCGGGGCGGGCGCCGCCGCCGG
>NZ_JBEZWL010000023.1:0-76285 GCF_040648015.1 Streptomyces sp. NPDC029216
GGGCGGCCGGGGCCTGCGGGGCCGGGGCGGGCGTCCGGTCGGTGGACCGCGCGGGCAGGGCGGCGCGCACCGGGGCCGGGCCGCGCGGGGACTCGGCCTGCTCCGGCTCGGCAGAGCCGGAGGAGGCCTCCGGGGAGGCGTCCTTCACCGGCTTGCGGACGACCACGGGCGGGATCGGCCGCGAGCCCGGGATGTTGATCCGGATCCGGGTCGTCAGGGTGGTTTCGGTCTTCGGCCCGTCGGTGTCGGGCGTGGACGGGTTCGAAGTCACAGGATTCTCCTCCGGGGCGGTCGCGGCGCCAGGCCGAGGCGGCAGGGACGTGGGCGCGGACTGGCCGGTTCCATACGGCGGCGTACCCGAGGGGTAGGCGGCTCCACCGTGCCCTTGGGGCCCGGGGGACGAACTGTCAGTTTCACGACTCAAGGCAGGTTCTCCCGGTTGGCTCCGCCGCCCGTCATACCTTGCGCGGGCGGCTCGGCGGCCCGTCCACCATACTGGCCGCCGCCCGCACGCAACTGTCCCCGGGGAATGAAAGGTTCCTCTTACGCTTCCGCAAGGCCTCCACCGAGGGCCCGTCAAACCCCCGCAACCCGGTCCCGATCGGGGGCCGCCGGAGTCCGGCGGCCCGTCATCAGCCCGTTTTCGCGGCCGAAACCGGCGGTTCCACGGGTCCGCGCATCGTGGCGCAGATCACAGCGACCGCGCTTCCCCCCAAAAGGTATGCGTACATGCCCATTCCGGAGGAACCGAGCAGGAAGTCCCCTTCGGGGCGCGGGACACCGAGAAGGACGTACGAGAGGAACCAGCCGGCCGCCGCGACGCCCACGCCGAGGCCTCCGCCGAGGGCGACCCGGGCCCCGAGGAAGAGCCCGAGGAGGGCCAGTACGGCGAGCAGCAGCCCGGCGGGGAACCAGAGGTCGACGACGAGCCAGCCGGCCAGGCCGGTGGCCGTGCCCGCGACCAGCAGGCCCAGCAGGGCGGCGATCCGGCCCGCGGTCAGCGGCGTGGTCACGCCTCCACCCCCGCGAAGAGGTCCCGCTCCCGCTCGCCCGCCGGGGCCCCGGACCGGCCGACGGCCAACTCGTAGTACTCGCGGGCGAACAGCGGCTGTGCCAGGTCGTTCGAGAGGGCGAAGAAGGGCCCGTCCACGGCGATCTGGGTGGCGTGGGCCCGCATGGCGGCCGCCTTGGCGTCCACCAGGGTCCGCTCGCCCTCCGCGTCGCCGATCTCGGCGGTGATCCGTTCGTCGGGGACCACGCCCGGTACGTCGGCCGCGGTCGCGAGGCCGGGGAAGGCCAGCGCGGCGCCCGCCTCGCGCAGCCGTGCGAAGCCCTCCTCGACGGCGGACAGCGGGACGCGGTTCCAGTAGACCTTCGCGATGGCGTGCGGGGCGCCGAGCTCCGGGCGGTACGCGGGGTCGGCGGCCAGCTCGGCGCCGCGCATGGCGACGCGGTGGGCCTGGATGTGGTCGGGGTGGCCGTAGCCGCCGTCCGGGTCGTAGGTGACGAGGACCTGCGGGCGCAGCTCGCGGATGACCTCGACGAGGTGGCCGGCGGCCTCGTCCACGCCGGTGGACCAGAAGGCGCCGGGGCGGGCGTTCTGCGGGGCGCCCATCATCCCGGAGTCCCGGAAGCGGCCGGTGCCGCCGAGGAAGCGGTGGTCGGCGACCCCGAGCTCCTTCATGGCGGCGGCGAGCTCGCCGACCCGGAAGGGGCCGAGGGTGTCGTCGCGGTCCGGCGCGAGGTGGGCCAGCTCGGGCGGGATGACCTCGCCCTCCTCGCCGAGGGTGCAGGTCACCAACGCGACATGGGCGCCCTCGGCCGCGTACTTGGCCATGGTGACGCCGTTGTTGATCGACTCGTCGTCCGGGTGCGCGTGCACGAGCAGCAGACGACGGGCGGGAAGACCGTTCATGGGGCCAGCCTACGAGCAGACCTACAGCTTGAGGCCACTGATCATGCTCGCCACGTTCGAGGTGAGCTGGCTGAGGGTGGGCGCGACCGTCGAACTCGCCAGGTAGAACCCGAGCAGTACGCAGACGAACGCGTGCCCCGCCTTCAGTCCCGACTTCCGGACCAGAAGGAAGACGACGATCGCCAGCAGCACCACGGCCGAGATCGATAGTGCCACGGCGTTTCACCTCCACGTCGAGCGGACATCGGTACGCGTACTCGTGCTCGGCGAAGTCATACCCACCGTGCGCTACGGATCATAACTATCCGTACCAGCGCATCGGTCGAATTCCGGCAGCACGAGGGGCGCATCCCGCGCACGCCCGGGGGCGCGGGAAGGCGGCCGGAGGGGCCGTGCGCCTCCCCGGCCGGCCGCCGGCGCCCGTGCGGCCGTATCCGGTCCGGCCGGCCGGGCCCTGAACTCGGGGCAGAATCGGTCAAGTCGCCCCCACGGCGGGCGCATTGGGGTTCGTGGCGGAGGGCCTGCCCGCCATATGCGGGGTGGCTGGAAATCATCGTTCCCCGGGACCCGTTCCCACGTCCTGAAACGTTCGAACAGCCGCCGCCCGACCCCCTCCCCCGGCCCGCCGCGCGCCCTATTTCTCCGTCAGCGGGGCGGGCGGCGGCGGGAGTTCTCCCGGGGCGGGGACCACCTGCCGCTCCGCCGCGAAGTGGCAGGCCGACGGGTGGGCCGCCGGGCCCGTGGGGAAGGCGGGCGGCACGGTCAGCAGCGGCACTTCCGTGGCACAGCGGGATTCGGCCTTCCAGCAGCGGGTGCGGAAGGGGCAGCCCGAGGGCGGGTTGGCCGGAGAGGGTACGTCGCCGGAGAGCAGGATCCGGTCCCGGTGGGCGCGGGCCTCCGGGTCGGGCACCGGGACGGCGGAGAGCAGGGCCTGGGTGTAGGGGTGGGTGGGGTGGTCGTAGATCTGGGTGTCGGTGCCGGTCTCGACGATCCGGCCCAGGTACATGACCCCGACCCGGTCGGAGATGTGGCGGACGATCGAGAGGTCGTGCGCGATGAACACGTAGGCGAGGCCGAACTCCGCCTGGAGGCGCGCGAGGAGGTTGACGACCTGGGCCTGGACGGAGACGTCGAGGGCGGAGACGGGCTCGTCCGCGACGATGACCTCCGGCTGGAGGGCGAGGCCGCGGGCGATGCCGATGCGCTGGCGCTGACCGCCGGAGAACTGGTGCGGGTAGCGGTTGACGTACTCCGGGTTCAGGCCGACCACGTCCAGGAGCTCCTGGACCTTGCGCCGCCGGTCGCCCTTGGGAGCCACCTCGGGGTGGATCTCGTACGGCTCGCCGATGATGTCGCCGACCGTCATGCGCGGGTTCAGCGAGGTGTACGGGTCCTGGAACACCATCTGGATGTTGCGCCGCACGGCCTTGAGGGCCTTGCCCGACAGCTTCGTGATGTCCTCGCCCTTGTACCAGATCGACCCGGCGGTCGGGCGTTCCAGGTGGACCAGCATCTTGGCGACGGTGGACTTCCCGCAGCCGGACTCGCCGACGATGCCGAGGGTCTCGCCGGCCGCGAGGTCGAAGGAGACCCCGTCGACGGCCTTGACCGCGCCGATCTGCCTCTTGAAGAGGATGCCCTGGGTGAGCGGGTAGTGCTTGACGAGGTCGCGGACCTCCAGGACGGCCTCAGGCACCGAGGCACTCCTTCCAGAAGAAGCAGGCGCTGGCCCGGTCGGGGCCGGCCTCGGCGAGCGGCGGGACCTCGCTGCGGCACACGGCCCGCGCCATCGGGCAGCGCGGGTTGAAGGCGCAGCCGGGCGGGATGGCCAGCAGGTTCGGGGGGAGGCCCTTGATGGCGTAGAGCTCCTGACCCTTCTGGTCGAGGCGCGGGATCGAGTCGAGCAGGCCCCGGGTGTAGGGGTGGGCGGGCGCCTTGTAGATGGCGTGGACGGGGGCGGCCTCGACGATCCGGCCCGCGTACATGACGGCGATCTTGTCCGCGACGTCGGCGACCACGCCGAGGTCGTGGGTGATCAGGATCAGGCCCATGTTGAGCTCCCGCTGGAGCTCGGCGAGCAGGTCCATGACCTGGGCCTGGACGGTGACGTCGAGGGCGGTGGTGGGTTCGTCGGCGATGATCAGGGAGGGTTCCAGGGCCAGCGCCATGGCGATCATGATGCGCTGGCGCATGCCGCCGGAGAACTGGTGCGGGTAGTCCCCCACGCGCTGGCGGGCGGCCGGGATCTTCACCCGGTCCATCAGCTCGACGGCCTTGGCGCGGGCGTCCTTTCGGGACATCCCGCGGTGGACCTCGTACATTTCGCCGAGCTGGGCGCCGACGCTGAGCACGGGGTTGAGGGAGGACAGGGCGTCCTGGAAGATCATCGCCATGTCGGCGCCGCGGATCCTCCTGCGCTCCTCCTCCTTCATCTTCAGCAGGTCCTTGCCCTTGAAGAGGATCTGGCCGCCCGCGATCCGGCCGGGCGGCACGTCGAGGATCCCCATCACGGCCTGGGCCGTCACCGATTTGCCGGAGCCGGACTCGCCGAGCACGGCGAGCGTCTCGCCCTCGGCCACCGAGTAGTTCACCCCGTTGACGGCCTTGGCGACCCCGTCGCGGGTGGTGAACTCCACGTGCAGGTCGCGGACTTCGAGCAGCATCCGGGGCTCCTCCTCAGCGCAGCTTGGGGTCGAGGGCGTCGCGCACCGCGTCGCCGAGCATGATGAAGGCGAGCACCGTCAGGCTCAGGGCTCCCGCCGGCCAGAGCAGCATGTGCGGGGCGTTGCGGATCTGGGAGGCGGCGTTGGAGATGTCGATGCCCCAGGAGACGGTGGGCGGGCGCAGGCCCACGCCGAGGAAGGACAGGGTGGCCTCCAGGGCGATGTAGGTGCCCAGCGCGATGGTGGCGACGACGATGACGGGGGCGACGGCGTTGGGGGCGACGTGCCGCAGCAGCATGCGGGCGTTGCCGGCGCCGAGGGCCCGGGCGGCCTGGACGTAGTCGTTCTGTTTGACGGTGATCACCGAGCCGCGGGCGATGCGGGCGAGCTGCGGCCAGCCGAGGAGCACGATGAAGCCGACCACCGGCCACACGGTGGTGCTGGTGACCACGGACAGGAAGACGAGCCCGCCGAGGACGACCGGGATCCCGAAGAAGATGTCCGCGACCCGGGAGAGCAGGGCGTCGCCCCAGCCTCCGAAGAAGCCGGCGAGCCCGCCGAGCGCGGAGCCCAGCAGGGCGGCGCCCAGAGTGGCGCAGATGCCGACGGTGATGGAGGCGCGGGCTCCGTAGACGGTGCGGGTGTAGACGTCGCAGCCCTGGGTGTCGTACCCGAAGGGGTGTCCGGGGGCGGGGCCCTGCTGGGACTTGGACAGCTCGCAGTGGAGCGGGTCGCCGCTCGCGATGAGCTGGGGCCAGACGGCGATGACGACGAGGAAGAGGATGAGCAGGGCGGAGACGATGAAGACGGGGTTGCGGCGCAGCTGGTGCCAGGCGTCGGACCACAGGGAGCGGGCCCTTTCGCGGGGTCCGGAGGAGCCGGGGGCGAGGGGTTTCTCCAGGCTTTCGGCCTCCTCCAGTGCGAGGTCCATGGCACCTCCCTGCCCGGTCGGGGCGATCGCCTCGTTCTGGCCCGGCCCCAGGGGGTCGTAGGGCTGCGGCTCGGGTTCAGGCATAGCGGATCCTCGGGTCCAGGACCGCGTAGAGCAGGTCGACGAGCAGGTTCGCCACCAGGAAGACGATGACGAGGATGGTCACGAAGCCCACGACGGTGGGCGAGTTGCCGCGCAGGATGCCCTGGTAGAGCTGGTAGCCGACGCCCTTGATGTTGAAGATCCGCTCGGTGATGATGGCCCCGCCCATCAGCGCGCCGATGTCGGTCCCGATGAAGGTGACGACCGGGATGAGGGAGTTGCGCAGCAGGTGGCGGGTGATGACCCGGTGGCGCGGCAGTCCCTTGGCGACGGCGGTGCGGACGTAGTCGGCCTTGACGTTCTCGGCGATGGAGGTCCGCGAGAGCCGGGTGACGTACGCGAGGGAGACCAGGGCGAGGACGATGCCGGGCAGGATCAGCTCGTCGAAGGGGGCGTCGGAGGAGACGGTGGGGCGGATCCAGCCCCATTTCACTCCGAAGAGGAACTGGAGCACGTAGCCGGTGACGAAGGTGGGCACGGAGATGACGACGAGGGTGGCCACCAGCAGGGTGGTGTCGATGGCCTTGCCCCGGCGCAGTCCGCTGACCACGCCCAGGGTGATGCCGACGAGGATCTCGATGAGGATCGCCATGCAGGTCAGGCGGAGGGTGACCGGGAAGGCGGTGCCCATCAGCTCGGTGACCTTCTGCCCGTTGAAGGCCGTGCCGAAGTCGCCCTTGAAGATCTGGCCCATGTAGTGGACGTACTGCTCCCACAGGGGGCGGTCGAGGTAGAGGTCCTTGCGGATGCGCGCGACGGTGGCGGGGTCGGGGGCCTTGTCCCCGAAGAGGGCCGCCACCGGGTCGCCGAGGGCGTAGACCATGAAGAAGATCAGGAAGGTGCTGCCGATGAACACGGGGATCATCTGGAGCAGTCGCCGGATCACATAACGTCCCATGGAGGCTCCAGGGTGTCGGGCGTGCCGGCCGGGGTCAGCTGACCTTGATCTCGTTGTAGACGGGGACGCTGAACTGGTTCAGGGCGACGTCGGAGATCCGCTCGGAGTGGCCGGCGCTGCCGTTCTGGTACCAGAGGGGGATGGCCGGCATCTGCTCGGCGAGGATCTTCTCGGCGTCCTGGAACTTGGCGACGGCCTTGGCGGTGTCGCTCTCCTGGTTGGCCTCGTCGACGAGCTTGTCGAAGTCCGGGCTGCTGAACTTGCCGTAGTTGGAGGAGGCGCCGGTGTAGTACAGCGGCTGGAGGAAGTTCTGGATGAGCGGGTAGTCGGCCTGCCAGCCGGAGCGGAAGGGGCCGGTGAGCTTGAAGGAGCTCTGCTGGTTGCGGAAGTCGGCGAAGGTGCCGATGGGGTTGACGGTGCAGACGGGGCCTTCACCCAGGGCGTTGTTGACGCTGTTGCAGACGGCTTCCATCCAGTCGCGGTGCGAGCCGGTGTCCACGTTCGAGGTGAGGGTCATCTTCCCGCCGGGCAGGCCGCCGGCCTCCTGGATGAGCTTCTTGGCCTCGGTGGGGTTGAACGTGCAGGCGGCGCCGCAGAGCGTGGACTTGAAGCCGCCCTTGTCGCCGAGGGCGGGCGAGGTCCAGTCCTTGGCCGGGGTGCGGGTCTCGCGGAAGATCTGCTCGGTGATCTCGTCGCGGTTGATCGCCATGGAGATGCCGCGGCGGACCTTCTCCATGCCCTCCTTGCCCCACTGGGGGTCGTACAGGGGGAAGGTGAGGGTCTGGACGATGAGGGCCGGCTGGTTGATGTACCGGTCGCCGAGGTCGTTCTTGACGTTCTTCAGCTGCTGCGCCGGGACGTCGTCGACGAGGTCGAGGTTGCCGGAGATCAGGTCCGTGTAGGCGGTGTTGTTGTCGGTGTAGACCCTGAGGTCCACGCCGCCGTTCTGCGCCTTGTCCTCGCCGGGGTAGCCCTCCCACTTGCGCAGCTTCATGCCGGTGCCCTTGGTGTACGAGTCCACCGTGTACGGGCCGTTGCCGACGGGCTTGTCCAGCCAGCCGGAGTGGTCGGTGAAGAAGGCCTTGGGCAGCGGGGAGAAGGCCTGGTAGCCGAGGGTCTCGGGCCAGGTGGAGAACTTGGACTTCAGGGCGACGGTGAAGGTCTTGGCGTCCTTGACCACCAGCCCGGACATGGTCTTGGCCTTGGGTTCACCGGAGGCGGGGTGCACGTCGTCGTAGCCGACGATGCTGGCGAAGAAGGTGGCGTTGTTCTGCTTGTTGCGCACGTCGGCCGCGTAGTTCCAGGCGTCGACGAAGGACTGGGCGGTGACCGGCTCGTCGTTGCTGAACTTCCAGCCGTCCTTCAGGGTGATGGTGAAGTTCTGGCTGTCGGTGGTCTCGAACTTCTCGGCGACCATGTTCCTGGCCTCGCCGGTCTTGGCGTCGTAGCGCTTGAGGCCCCGGAAGAGCATGTCGAGGACCTTGCCGCCCTGCACCTCGTTGGTGTTGGCCGGCTCCAGCGGGTTCTGCGGGTCCCCCCAGGAGGAGCTGACGATCCCTGCCGCGCCGCCACCGCCCCCGCCGCTGTCGCTCCCGCCGCCGCAGGCCGTCGCCGCGAGGGCGACGGCCACCGCACATGCGGCCCACTGGGCGTGGGTGGCTCCGCGCATGGACTGCCTCCTAGGGGTCCCAAGACTCACTTAGGGGCAATGTCACCCTATGTGCGGCTCCACGCACTGACGGTTGGCCCGATTGCACCCTCGCGTCCCCCGCCTGTCACCCCTGGGGGTGCAAAGGCAGCTCCCAGGTGTCGACGGCGTAGTGCGGGGCCATGCCGTTCGCCTCGTAGAGGGCCAGGGCTCCGCTCTCGTTGACGGTGTCCACGCTCAGGCCCACGGTGTCCCGGCCGCGGGCGGCGTAGGACGCGAAGGCGTGGCGCAGCAGGAAGCCGCCGATGCCCCGGCCGCGCAGGTCCGCGCGGACGCCGATGTGGCTGAGCCAGCCCATGCTGGTGTGGTCGTCGCGGGAGACGAGGACGGCCACGTCGCCCTGGTGCGGCAGGCTCGCGATCCACACCAGCGACCAGTCGAGGCGGCGTCCGTCGACGTGGTCGAGCCAGGCCTCGTAGTCGCGCCCGGCGTGCCCGAAGTGGGCGGCGAAGGTCTGCTCGACGAGGGCGTGGGCCCGGCGGCGGTCGGCCTCGTCGGCGGCGCAGTCGCGCAGGGCCAGGCCGGCGGGCGGGACGGGGGGCAGGTCGGCGGCCGGGCTGAGGGTGCGGGTCATCACCTGGTGGCGGCGCACGCTGCGGTAGCCGCGCCCGGTGAGGAGGGAGAGGTCGAGGGTGGGTTCGGCGTCGAGCCGGATCCGCAGCCGGGCGGCGGGCCCGGTGCCGTGGGCGAGCTCGCGGGCCCGGGTCTCCATCAGCCGCAGCAGCCGCAGGGCGGCTTCGCCCTGGCCGGGCAGGACGTAGTGGTCGCCGTCGATCCGGCCCGGTCCGGAGTCGGCCCACACCAGGGCGTAGCCGACGAGGCGGCCGCCGCGGAAGGCGAGCCAGGAGTCGGCGGCCAGGTCCACGCCGGGGTGGTTGAGGTCGGCCTCGACGCTGCCCAGGTCGGTCTCGGGTCTGCCGATCTCGATGACGTCGACGGCGTTGAGCAGTGCGCAGATGTCCAGGGCGTCGCCGGGACCGGCCGGGCGGACGGTCAGCGTGTCGGTGGTCATCCGCCCACTGTCGGCGGCGGCCGCGCGCGCCCGCAACCGGCTTTCGCCGCGGGGCGCGCGCCTGCGCCCGGTCTAGCTGCGCTCGACCTTGGCCAGGTCCATCCGGCCCTGGGCGTCGACCTCGACGTCCGTGACGGACTTGGAGTAGGCCGCGGCGGACATGTAGGTGAAGACGGGGATGTACGGGAGGTCCCGGATGACGATGTCGTCGGCCTTCTGGTAGAGCTTGAGGCTCGTCGCCGGGTCGGTCGCCCGGTCGGCCGCGGAGAGGGCCGCCTCGAACTCCTCGCTCTTGTAGCGCCCGTGGTTGGAGCCGTTGGCGATGGCTTCCTTGGAGAAGATCGGGCGCAGGTAGTCCTCGGCCGCCGGGTAGTCCATGGCCCAGCCCATGCGGAAGGCGCCCTCGAACTTGTGGCCCTTCACCTCGTCCAGCAGGGCGCCGGAGGTGGGGTAGGGCTTGACGCTGGTCTCGATGCCGAGGTTCGCCTTCAGCTGGGCTGCGACGGCCTCGATCCACTGCTTGTGGCCGCCGCCGTCGTCGCTGTAGCCGAGTTCCAGCTTGTTGCCGGGGATGCCGCCGGCCTGCTGGAACAGGGACTTCGCCTTGATCGGGTTGTACGTGCCGGCCTCGCCCAGGGCGCCCTTGCGGTAGCCGGGGACGATCGGGCTGATGAAGTCGTCGGCGGGCTTGCGGGTGCCGTTGAAGATGGTCTTGGCGATGGCGTCCCGGTCGATGGCCATCGAGATCGCCTTGCGGACCTCGGGCCGGCCGAAGGCCTCGGGGTTGGACTCCAGCGGGAGTCCGAGGTAGCCGACGGTGGATTCCGGCTTGTAGATGTAGCGGTCGCCGAACTCCTCGGAGATGTTGGCGAGCGCGGAGACCGGCAGCCGGTCGACGATCTGGAGCTGGTTCTTGCGCAGGTCGGTGTAGGCGGCGTCCAGATCCTTGTAGATCTTGAAGGTCACGCCGTCGAGCTTGGCGCGGCCGTCGACCGGGTACTTGTCGTACCGCTTGATCTTGATCTGCTTGTCGTGCTCCCAGGTGCCGTCCATGCGGAACGGGCCGTTTCCGACCGGCGCCTCCGCGAAGCCCTTCGGGTCGGCCTCGAAGGCCTGGGGCAGCGGGTAGAAGGCGCTGTAGCCCAGCATGGTCCTGAACTGGGAGAAGGGCGCCTTCAGCGTGACGGTGAAGGTCTTGCTGTCGATGATCCGCAGGCCCTTGAGCTCCTTGGCCGAGGGGGTGCGGCCCTTGCCCGGAGCCAGCTCGTCGGAGCCCTCGATCTTCGAGAAGAAGCCCATCGTGGCGGCGTTGTTCTCCTGGTTGGCGCCCCAGTTCCACGCCCGGACGAAGGACTGCGCGTCGACCTTCTCGCCGTTGTGGAAGGTGTAGCCGTCCTTGAGCTTGATCGTCCAGGTCTTCGAGTCCGTGCTCTCTATGGACTCGGCGACGGCGAGCTTGGGCTCGCTGGTCCTGGTGTCGTACGTGACCAGGCCGGTGAAGAGCGCGTGGAGGACCTCGTCCCCCTCGGACTCGGCGGTGTCCTGACCCACCAGGCCATGCTGCGGCTCGCCGAGCAGCACATTGATGTGCCCGCCGGTCTTGCCGGCCTTCGGGTCCTCGGGGCCGCAGGCCGTGGCGGCCAGCGCCACGACGAGGGCACCGGCGACCCACTTGGCGCTCGTTGCTCCGCGCATGGGTAATTGCCTCCTGGGAGTCACTGTCGCTTCGTGCGGGATCGCGTGACCCGTTCAGGCGAGCTCGCTTGAGCCATCTTCGGGGACACCCGGACCGCAAACCAAGTCGGACGGTCCTGTTCCGACGAGATCCGGAGGGAAACCTTCCGCTTTCTATGAGAACATCCGCCCCGAACGGCAAAGGACCGGGCGCCGCCGGGAACGGCGACGCCCGGTCCTGTGTCCGTGCGGGATCAGACGGCCAGAATGGCCTTCTCCTCAGCGAAGTGGCACGCCGACTCGTGCGCGGCCGGGGTGTCCTGACCCTTGAACCGCTCCGGGATGGCCAGCAGCGGCACCTCGGTGGAGCACTTGTCCTGGACCTTCCAGCAACGGGTGCGGAAGCGGCAGCCCGACGGCGGGTTGGCCGGCGACGGGACGTCACCGGTCAGGATGATCCGCTCACGGCCCTCGCGGGCCGCCGGGTCCGGCACCGGCACCGCGGAGAGCAGCGCCTGCGTGTACGGGTGGGTCGGGTGGTCGTAGATCTGCTCGTCGGTGCCGATCTCAGCCATCTTGCCCAGGTACATCACGCCCACGCGGTCCGAGATGTGCCGGACGATCGAGAGGTCGTGCGCGATGAAGATGTAGGACAGGTTGAACTCGTCCTGCAGCTTCGCCATCAGGTTGATGACCTGCGCCTGCACCGACACGTCGAGCGCGGAGACCGGCTCGTCGCAGATGATGATCTCGGGCTGGAGCGCGAGGCCGCGGGCGATGCCGATGCGCTGGCGCTGACCGCCGGAGAACTGGTGCGGGTACCGGTTGATGTACTCCGGGTTCAGACCGACCACGTCCAGGAGCTCCTGGACCTTGCGCCGCCGGTCGCCCTTGGGAGCCACCTCGGGGTGGATCTCGAAGGGCTCGCCGATGATGTCGCCGACCGTCATGCGCGGGTTCAGCGAGGTGTACGGGTCCTGGAACACCATCTGGATGTTGCGGCGCACGGCCTTGAGGGCCTTGCCCGACAGCTTCGTGATGTCCTGGCCCTTGTAGAAGACCTCGCCGGACGTCGCCGTCTCCAGCAGCATCAGCAGCTTGGCGACGGTCGACTTGCCGCAGCCCGACTCGCCGACGATGCCGAGGGTCTCGCCCTGGTGCAGGTCGAAGGAGATCCCGTCGACCGCGCGGACGGCGCCGATCTGCTTCTTGAACAGGATGCCCTGGGTCAGCGGGAAGTGCTTGACCAGGTTGCGCACCTGCAGGATCGGCTCGCCGCGCTCGACGGGAGCCTCGATGGCGGCCACGGCCGCCGTCTCGGTCGCCGCCTCGACGACGTCGACCTCGCTGATACCGGGGGTGGCGTCCACGGCGTCATCCTTCTTGTCGAACTCAGCCATGGAGCTGCTCCTCGCGGAAGTGGCAGGCGCTCGCGCGGCCGGCCAGCTCGGTGCCGTCCCGCTCGGTCACCTGCAGCAGGGCCGGCATCTCGGTGCGGCAGATGTCCTGCGCCTTGGGGCAGCGCGGGTTGAAGGCGCAGCCGGAGGGGGCCTTCAGCAGGTTGGGCGGCAGACCCTTGATCGCGTAGAGCTCCTGGCCCTTCTGGTCCAGGCGCGGGATCGAGTCCAGCAGACCACGGGTGTACGGGTGCGCGGGGCGCGAGTACAGCTCGTGGACCGGGGCCTGCTCGACGATGCGGCCGGCGTACATCACGGCGATCTTGTCCGCGACGTCGGCGACCACGCCGAGGTCGTGGGTGATCAGGATCAGACCCATGTTGTACTCGCGCTGCAGGTCGGCCAGCAGGTCCATGACCTGGGCCTGGACCGTCACGTCGAGCGCCGTGGTGGGCTCGTCCGCGATGATCAGGTCCGGCTCCAGGGCGAGCGCCATCGCGATCATGATGCGCTGGCGCATACCGCCCGAGAACTGGTGCGGGTAGTCGTTGACCCGGCTCTTGGCCGCGGGGATCTTCACCCGGTCCATGAGCTCGATCGCCTTGGCCTTGGCGTCCTTCTTCGACATGCCCTGGTGGACGCGGAACATCTCGCCCAGCTGGTTGCCGACGGAGAACACCGGGTTCAGCGCGGACAGCGCGTCCTGGAAGATCATCGCCATCTTCGGACCGCGCAGCTTGCGCCGCTCGTTCTCCGGAAGCTTGAGGATGTCCTCGCCGCGGAAGAGGATCTCTCCCTTGGCGACCCGCCCGGGGGGCGAGTCCAGGATGCCCATGATCGCCTGCGCGGTCACGGACTTGCCGGAGCCGGACTCGCCGAGGACGGCCAGGGTCTCGCCGGAGGAGACGCTGTAGTTCACGCCGTTGACGGCCTTGACGACGCCTTCGCGGGTCGCGAACTCGACGTGCAGGTCGCGCACTTCGAGAACGGGCACCTCGGAGTCCCCGCCCTTCTGGCGGGGCGCGTCTGCGGTGATGCTTGAAGCAGTCATTTCGGTGGTGCCGCCCTTCTAGCGCAGCTTCGGGTCGAGGGCGTCGCGGAGCCCGTCACCGACGAATACGAAGCCAAGGACCGTCAGCACGATCGCGATGCTGGGGTAGGTCCACAGGAAGTCCTTGACGCCCATGAAGTCCTTGGCGGCGGCGAGCATGTTGCCCCACTCCGGGACCTCGGGGCTGACGCCCACGCCCAGGAAGGACAGCGAGGCCTCGGCCACGATGGCGCCGCCGACGCTGAACGCGGCGTAGGCCATCACCGCGGCGATGGAGTTGGGGATGATGTGCCGCAGGATGATCCGGCGGGTGTCCGCGCCCAGGGCGCGGGCGGCCAGCACGTAGTCGGCCTCGCGGACCGACAGGATCGAGCTGCGCAGCAGACGGGAGACCGTCGGCCACGAGAAGACGGCCAGCGAGATGATCACCGGCATGATGCCCCGGCCCATCACGATGATGATGACGATGGCGCCGATCAGCAGCGGGAAGGCGAAGAAGACGTCGGCGATGCGCATGAGCACCGAGTCGGTGGCGCGGCCGAAGTAGCCGGCCAGCGCGCCGATGACGATGCCGATGAGGCACGCCAGGAGGATCGACGCGAGACCGATGACCACGGCGATGCGGGTGCCGTAGATGATGCGGGAGAACTGGTCGCGGCCGAGCGCGTCGGTCCCCAGCAGGTGACCGTTGCCCGGGTCCTGAAGCGTGTTGTTCAGGTCCTGGGCCAGCGGGTCGTGCGGAGCGATCAGCGGGGCGAAGATCGCGGTCAGGAACAGCAGCAGGACGAGGCCGAGGCCGACGACGGCCAGCCTGTTGGCGAGGAAGCGGTGGCGGATCTCGCCCCACTGGGTCACGCGGGCGACGGCCGGCTCGGCCTCCGCGTTCGCGGCCTGCGCCGGTGCGGTCGCGTCCCCCGCCACCGATGTGCTCTTGGTGAGCTCGGTCATGGGTAACTCCTAGAACGGGCTGCCTGGATCAGGCGAGACGGATGCGCGGGTCGAGGACCGCGTACAAGAGGTCGACGAGAAGGTTCAGCAGAACGAACACGGCGACGCCGAAGCTCACCACGCCGATGATGATCGGGTTGTTCTGCTGCTGGACCGCCTGCACCAGGGCGAGCCCGATGCCGTCCCAGTTGAAGATCGCCTCGGTGATCAGGGCGCCACCGAGCAGCGAGCCGAAGGAGATACCCAGGTACGTGACGACCGGGATGATCGAGTTGCGCATGACGTGCTTGACGAGCACGGTCCGCCGCGGCAGACCCTTGGCGACGGCCGTCTTGACGTAGTCGGCGCGCAGCACCTCCAGCATGGTGCCGCGCATGAGCCGCGCCACGAGGGCGGCGTCGAGGATCGCCAGCGTGAAGGCAGGCAGGATCAGCGACTTCATCGTGCCGTCGGAGATCAGCGGGACCCAGTCGAGCTGGACCACGAAGACCTTCTGGAGCACCATGCCGATCACGAAGGACGGGAAGCCGACGGCCATGGTGGTCAAGAGCGTGATCAGCACGTCCCAGAACGAGTATCTGAACAGCGCGGCGATCAGACCCGCCAGCAGGCCGATCAGGATGTCCAGGACGATGGCCGCCAGGGCGAGCTCAGCGGTGTTCGCGAGCTTCGGCCCGAGGACCTCCGTCACCGGACGGCGCTGGGTGTAGTCCTCACCGAGGTCACCCTGCGCGAGGTTCTTGACGAAGTTCCCGTACTGCACGGGCAGCGGGTCGTTGAGGCCGTAGCGCTCACGGAGCGCTTCGACGACGGCCGGGTCACGGGCCTTGTCACCACCGAGCGAGCCCACAGGGTCGCCGGGGAGCACGAAAAGACAGCAGAAGAGAATAACCGTCGCACCGAAGAGAACGACAACCATCTGTCCGAGCCGCCGGATCACATATCTTCCCACGATGCCTCCTTCACATACCGAGCGTGGGGGTTGGCGGCTTCATCCGATCGGGAGATTGGCCGCATCCGGGCGCGGATCGACGAGAAGAGGGGTGCGCCCGGGACTGAGCGAAGGCCGTGGGGACCGAAGTGTGACTCCGGGCCCCCACGACCTTCGCCTACCTGTTGATGAGGAGGCTCTTACTTGGCCGAGATCTCAGCGAGGTTCGGGTCCTCGAAGAAGTCCAGCTGGATGTTGTTGAACTTGTCGTTGGCCGCGAGACGGAACTGGGTGCGCTTCCACAGCGGGATGAGACCCTGCTCCTCGTCGACCGCGAGCTTCTCGGCCTCCTTGTAGACCGCGGCGCGGGCCGCCGGGTCCTTGGTGCCACGGGCCTTGGTGATCAGCTCGTCGAACTTCGGGTTGTTGTAACGGCCGCGGTTGTCACCGGCCGCCTTGCCCGTCGCCGGGTCCTCGTTGATCGAACCGGAGTCGAGCAGCGGGTACAGGAAGTTGTCCGGGGTCGGGTAGTCCGCGCCCCACGCCGAGCGCCACAGACCGCCGGTGCCCTTGTCCTGCTGCTGCGCCAGGGCCTCCTTGAACGGCTTGCCGTTCAGCTTGACCTCGAGGCCGAGGACGTCCTTCAGCTGCTGCGCGACGGCCTGGACCCACTCTTCGTGGCCCGCACCGGTGTTGTAGCCGAAGTCGAGGACGGTGCCCGGCTTCAGGCCGCCCTTCTCCGCGAACTGCTTGGCCTTCTCCTTGTCCTGCTTGACGCAGGAGGAGCAGACGCCGTCCTGGTAGGTGTCCGCGAAGGACGGCGGCAGGACCGAGGTGGCCGGCTTCTGCATGCCCTGGAAGACACCCTTGGCGATGGCGTCCCGGTCGATCGCGTACGAGATCGCCTTGCGCGCGTCGGGGTTGTTCAGGGGGGCGACCTGGTTGAAGGCGACCAGGTAGTTGACACCGCTGGTGTCGGCCTCGATCCACTGCTTCTTCGCCGCGTACTTGGCCTTCGCGACCGGGAGCTGCGGCGTGGGCATACGCGCCCAGTCGAACTGACCCGACTGGAAGCCCTGGTACTCGAGGGTGGAGCCGTTGGCCGCGTTCAGGATCGAGATCTCGACCTTGGCCAGCTTGGCCTTCTCGAAGCCGTAGTCGTCGTTACGGACGAGGGTGATGGACTTGTTGTGCTGCCACGAACCCTCCATCTTGAAGGGGCCGTTGCCGATCGGCGCGTCGTTGAACGCCTTGTTGCTGGCGGCGCCGGCGACCTTCGGGACCGGGCTGAAGGCCTGGTGCACGGTCTTCTTGTCGAACTCGAAGTCGGCCTCGGAGAGCTCGACCTTCAGGGTGCCCGCGTCCGGGGCGGTCACACCGGCGAAGGTGGTGGCGTTGCCGCCGTTGAGCTCCTTGTAGCCGTTGACGCCCGCGAACGGGTAGGCGACGTCGGAGGCGGAGTCCTTGGCGACCACACGGGTCCAGCCGCGGACGAAGGACTCGGCGTCGACGGGCTCGCCGTTCGAGAACTTCGTGCCCTGCTTGATCTTGAAGGTCCAGGTCTTGCCGTCGTCGCTGGTCTGGACCGACTCGGCGAGTTCGGGCTTCAGCTTGCCGTCGACGGTGGCGCTGTAGAGGCCGGTGAAGAGGTTGTGCGTGATGAGCGCACCCTCGGACTCCTGCGAGTTGAACGGGTCAATCGCGGTGGGCTCGGTGATGCCCATCCGGAAGGTGCCGCCCTTGGCGCCCTCGCTGTTGGTGTCCTTGTCGCCACCGCTGCATGCCGTGGCAGCCATCGCCACGATGACGGCACCCACGACCCACTTGGCGCTCGTTGCTCCGCGCATGGGTAATTGCCTCCTCAGGAGTCACTGTCGATGATGATGGTCCGTCATCCGCTGACACCCCTGACAGCGAAATCCGGTCCCGTCGTGTGTGCTCGTGAGTCGACGCTCCCCACAGCGTGTGACCCATTGACCCGAGCTCAATGGAGCCATCCTCAGGGACGCCCAGACCGTAAACCACACTTAAGTGGTCTCGTTTTCACAACATCACCGCATGGCGAAAACCCGAAATCCGGACAAACGGATAGGAGACAGACACGTGCGAAACGGACGGTTAGTTCATCTTCCGGAGTGTCACGGTCGGTATGCGGACACATGCACGACACAATCCGTTTGACAAACGGGAACGGCCCCTCCCCGCACCGAGCAGGTGCAGGGAGGGGCCGTCACCGACCGTAGGGGTTTCGGCCAGGAGCCGACTCGCGTCCTACTTGGCCGACTTGGCGCGCGAAGCGGTGCGCGAACGCTCCTTCTGGTCCAGGACGACCTTGCGGATGCGCACGGCCTCCGGGGTCACCTCGACGCACTCGTCGTCGCGGCAGAACTCCAGGGACTGCTCCAGGGAGAGCTTGCGCGGCGGGACGATCGCCTCGAAGGAGTCGGCGGAGGAGGAGCGCATGTTCGTGAGCTTCTTCTCCTTGGTGATGTTCACGTCCATGTCGTCGGCGCGCGAGTTCTCGCCGACGATCATGCCCTCGTACACCTCGGTGCCGGGGTCGGTGAACAGCACGCCGCGCTCCTGCAGGTTGGTCATCGCGAACGCGGTGACCGCACCGGCGCGGTCGGCGACCAGCGAACCGTTGTTGCGGGTCTGCAGGTTGCCGAACCACGGCTCGTGACCCTCGTGGATCGAGTGGCCGATGCCGGTGCCGCGGGTCTGGGTCAGGAACTCGGTACGGAAGCCGATCAGACCGCGCGACGGGACGACGAACTCCATGCGGACCCAGCCGGAGCCGTGGTTCGACATGTTGTCCATGCGGCCCTTGCGGACGCCCATGAGCTGCGTGACGGCGCCCATGTGCTCCTCGGGCACGTCGATCGTCATGCGCTCGACGGGCTCGTAGGTCTTGCCGTCGACCTCCTTGGTGACGACCTGCGGCTTGCCGATGGTCAGCTCGAAGCCCTCACGGCGCATCTGCTCGACCAGGATGGCGAGCGCGAGCTCACCACGGCCCTGGACCTCCCAGGCGTCCGGGCGCTCGGTGTCGAGGACGCGCAGCGAGACGTTACCGATCAGCTCGCGGTCCAGACGGTCCTTGACCTGGCGGGCGGTGACCTTGCGGTCCTTGACCGCCGCCTTCGCGTCCGCGCCCTTGCCCGTGCCGCCACGGCCGACGAGCGGGGAGGTGTTGGTGCCGATGACCATGGAGATGGCCGGCTCGTCCACCGTGATGAGCGGCAGCGCGATCGGGTTCTCCGGGTCGGCCAGGGTCTCGCCGATCATGATGTCGGGGATACCGGCGACGGCGCAGATGTCACCGGGGCCGGCGACCTCCGCCGGCTTGCGGGTGAGCGCCTCGGTCATCATCAGCTCGGTGATGCGGACGTTGGAGACCGTGCCGTCACGCTTGATCCACGCGACCGTCTGGCCCTTGCGCAGCTCGCCCTGCTCGACGCGGAGCAGCGCGATGCGGCCGAGGAAGTTGTCGGCGTCGAGGTTGGTGACGTGGGCCTGGAGGGGGGCCTCCTCGTCGTACACCGGGGCCGGGACGTGCTCCAGGATGGCCGAGAAGAACGGCTCCAGGTTGTCGCTGTCCGCGGGGACCGTGCCGTCCTCCGGCTTGGTCAGCGAGGCGACGCCGTCACGGCCGCAGGCGTAGACGATCGGGAACTCGATCTGGTCCTCGTCGGCGTCCAGGTCCAGGAACAGGTCGTAGGTCTCGTTGACGACCTCGTCGATCCGGGAGTCCGGGCGGTCCGTCTTGTTGATGCAGAGGATGACGGGCTTGCGCTGCTGGAGGGCCTTGCGCAGCACGAAGCGGGTCTGGGGCAGCGGACCCTCGGAGGCGTCCACCAGCAGGACGACGGCGTCCACCATCGACAGACCGCGCTCGACCTCGCCACCGAAGTCGGCGTGGCCGGGGGTGTCGATGATGTTGATCGTGATCGGGGCCCCGCCGTCCTTGGGGTGGTACTTCACCGCCGTGTTCTTGGCGAGGATCGTGATGCCCTTCTCACGCTCCAGGTCGTTCGAGTCCATCATGCGGTCGTCGAGCTGCTGGTGGGCGGCGAAGGCACCGGCCTGCTTGAGCATGGCATCGACGATGGTCGTCTTGCCATGGTCGACGTGGGCGACGATGGCGACGTTACGGATGTCGTGGCGCGTGGGCACTTCGGCGCTTCTCCCGGGATCGTGGATGGCGTCGCGTACGGCCTGGCACGCGCGCCTCGACCGGGCTTGAAACCTGCCACGGCCTTACCCCATCGTACGTCGAACGGCGGGAACCGCCTGCCGGGGGGTCTGTCAAGGGGCCGGACGACTGAGGAGGGCCGGGATGTGGGTGGGGGGTCCCGGCCGTGGTCGTGGCCTGTGTTCATGCGGGTCAACGGGTACGCACGACCTTGCCCGCCGGGGATCCGGCGGGCAAGGAACTTGAGTCACTTCTGAGCTTGCTACCCCCCGGTCAACCTGACAGGAACCCTTTTTTCACCACTTCTTCGCCGCGGCGTTCCCCCGCTACTTCTTCTGGGCGTCCTTGGCGGCCGGGGGCTTCTTCCAGCCGATGTCCTGGAAGCGGGGAGCCCCCAGGCCGAAGGCCCCGGCGTTGGCCAGGCCCGGCTTGACGGCCACCAGCTCGGGGCGCTGGTAGAGCGGGATGGAACCGGCCGCGGCCCAGATCCGGGCGTCCGCCTTGCGCATCAGCTCACGGGCCTGCGCCTCGTCCAGCTCTCCGGCCGCCTGGTCGAACAGCTGGTCGATGTGGTCGGTGCCGACCCGGGTGTAGTTCTGCTCGACGACCAGCGAGCCGTCGGCCGCCGGCTCCGGCTTGGCGAAGATCGGCCGGGCGTCGGTGGCCGGGAAGGCCGTCGCGGGCCAGGAGTACAGGGCCAGGTCGTACTGGCCCGAGGCGATGTGGTCCTTGAAGAAGCTCTCGTCCGGGACCTTGGTCGTCTGGGTGCTGATGCCGATCTTCTGGAGGGTCTGCGAGATCCGTTCGCCGACCGCCCGCAGGGCCTCCGAGCCCGGGCCGGCCGGCAGGACGAAGCGCAGGGTGAGCTGCTTGCCGTCCTTGGCGAGCATGGCGCCGGAGGTGCGCGGGGCGGCCTGCTTGGCCGGGGCCGGCGCCGGGGTGGCCTTCGCGGGCTCCTTCGCGGGCTCCTTCGCGTCCTCCCCCTCGGCCTCCGCCTCCGCCTTGGCCGCCGCCGCGGCCGCCGCGCGCTTGCCGTCCTCGATCGCCCCCGCCTGAGCCAGCAGGACGTCCTCCTGCTGGGCGGCGAGGGAGGTCGGGGCCAGCACCGGGGAGAGCCGCCCGCCCAGGACGCCCGGGGCGAAGGCTCCGGCCTCGGCGAGCTCCCCGTCGAAGGCCGCCGGGCCCTCCGGGAGGCCGAGCCGGCCCGCGGCGGGGGCCCCTCCCGGGAGGCCCGGGCGGTCCTTGCGCGCGGCGCCGTTGCGGCCGTCGTCCTGGCCCACGATGTAGAGGCCGTCGTTGCCGGTGCCGTCGCCCGGACCCGGCTTGGCGACCTTGGGGGTCTTGGAGTCGTCCGTCGCGCCCTCGCCCTCCGGGCCCGCCTTCGCGCCGGACGGCTCGGTGAGCTTGCCGCCCTTGCGCCAGCCCGCGTCCGCGAGGAGGGCCTGGGCCGCGTGCGTGTCCTGGCCGCCGAGGGCGTCGCTGTTGTCGGCGTACGCCTGCTGCCCGGCCAGTGCCAGGTGGCTGCCGACGGGCTTCGCCGGCAGGCCCAGCGGCTTGAGGACGATCTCCGCGAGTTCCTTGCGGTCCAGGGCCCGGGCGATCGCCCGGCGCACCCGCTCGTCGGACAGCGGCCCGGAGGCCCCGTTCATCGCCAGCTGCGTGTACGAGGGCTCCAGCGACTTGCGGACCTCGAAAGCGCGCAGGGCCGACTGCTCGTCCGCGTACTTCTGCACCGCCTCGGCGTTCTTCTGCCGGCTCTCCTGCTCCTCCCTGGCCTTGGCCTCGTCGGCCCCGTGGGCCAGCGCCCAGGAGAGGGTCGCCTGCGCGGGCGTGAGCGAGGCGCCGGGGCCGTGCGTGCCGTCGACCCGGCCGGCGTCGCGGTGGGCGAGGGCGATCCGGTCGGCGCCCGCACGGTCGATCTCGGCCAGGTCCAGCTTCCCGGCCGCCAGCGCGGCCGGGCGGGCGGCACGGGCCACCGCCGTCAGCACCAGCGTGTCCAGCTTGGCGGGCCGGCCCCACCAGCGGGGGTTGCGGGTCAGGGCCACCGTCCCGGTCTTCTTGTCGACGGCCCCCAGGTTGAAGGGGCCGCCCGTGACCTTGAGGGCACCCCGGGCCCCCTCGTTGAAGGCCTCCGGGGTGCCCATGACCTGCTTCGGGTAGAGCGGGCTGAACAGGGAGCGCCAGTCCGCGTACGGGCGCACGAAGGTGACCTTGACCTCCAGGTCGTTCTTCCCGCGCTCGATCTTCTCGATCCGCTCGTAGCCGGCGTTGCGGGCCGTCCAGTACGACGAGTCCTTGCCGTTCAGGGCCCGCCACTGCGCCACGAAGTCGGCGGCGCCGATCTCGCGCCCGTCGCTCCACACCGCCTTCTGGTTCAGCTTGTACAGCACGACCTGCTTGGGCTCGCGCTCGACGACCTCGGCCTTCTCCAGGTAGTCGGGATTGGCCACCGGCCGCCCCTTGGCGTCCAGGGTGAACAGCTGCGGCAGGACCGCCCCCGCGATCCGGGTGGTGGCGGCGTCCGCGTCCGCCTGGAAACCGTTCAGGGTCTCCGGGAGCGAGTCCACCGCCCAGCGCAGGACCCCGCCGTCGGCGACCTGGTCGCGGGCCGTCAGCGCGATGTCCGGTCCGGCGGCGGCCGGCCCCCCGTCGTCCTCACCCGCCCCGCAGCCCGCGAGGAGCGGCAGTGCGAGGACTCCCGAGGTGAGGAGCGCCAAGGACCTGCGCCTTCTCTGGGTCATGGGTGGTACCTCCGGGGCGGGGCGTGGAGCCGTGAAAGCGGGGGGTCTTGATCACGTTCGGCGGTATATGGAGCTGATCACACTGGTGCCGGAACCCACTGAAATAGACAGCCCGCCGGGTCCTCCGGAGCGGACCCGCGCCACGCCGCGAACCCCACCCGTGCGGACCAATCCCGGTTGCGGCCCGGACGGGCGTTCCCTCGTTCGAGGGATGAAAATGGGAGCAGGGAGGGGCGCACGGTTTGCGCCTGCGCGCCCGGAATCGCTGCACGTCCCTTCACAACCGGGGACGGGAGGCGCGACACTCGCAGGCGCCCGTGAGCGTTGCCACCGCACCCCCGCGGAAGTGAGGTCACGTCATGTCCCTGCAAGACGATCTGACGGCCGTACGACGCAACCTGAACGAGCTGGTCCGCTCGGTGGAACGGCTGGAGCAGGACGTCGCCCGGCAGTCGCCGGCCGCCGCCCCCAAGCCCGCCGGCCCGGCGACCGGAATGGTCTCCGTCCCGGACACCCCGTACGACCAGTCCAAGTGGACGGACACCGACGACGAGGGCCTCGGCGTCCGAGACCGCCGCGCCCCCTGACGTCCGCCCCCGTCCCGTCCGCACCCACACCCATCTGGCCCGGCCGTGCGAACGGCCGGGCCTCCTGGGCCACCCCTCATCGCACTCCACCCGGAGTTCTCCTTGGCCACAGGCACCGAACCCCCGCAGCAACGGCCCGGCGGGGTCCACTCGCCCTCCCGGGCCGCGATCGCAGCCCGGCACCTGCGGACCGACCGGTGGTGGCTGGCTCCCGCCGGCACCGCGGCCGGGCTGCTCGCCTTCGTCGTCTACTCGACCTGGCGGGCGTTCGCGACCCCCCACTACTACGCGGCCCCGTACGTCTCGCCCTTCTACTCCCCCTGTCTGGCGGAGAACTGCGAGAGGATGCGCGGCGGCCCCAACCTGGACCTGTTCGGCAGCTGGTGGGGCCTGTCCCCCGCCCTGCTGATCCTGGTCTTCCCCCTCGGCTTCCGGCTGACCTGCTACTACTACCGCAAGGCCTACTACCGGGGCTTCTGGGCCTCACCGCCCGCCTGCGCGGTCGCCGAACCGCACACCGGGTACACGGGCGAGACCCGGTTCCCGCTGATCCTCCAGAACGCGCACCGGTACTTCTTCTACGCGGCGGTCCCCGTCGCGGGGATCCTGACGTACGACACCGTGCTGACCTTCCGCGACGGGCACTACGCGTGGGGGCACATGGGGCTTGGAACCCTGCTGTTCCTCGTCAACATCGTGCTGATCTGGGCCTACACGCTCTCCTGCCACTCCTGCCGGCACGTCATGGGCGGCCGCCTGCGCCACTTCTCCGAGCACCCCGTGCGCTACCGCCTGTGGAGCTGGGTCGGCCGGCTCAACACCCGTCACATGCAGCTCGCGTGGGCCTCCCTGATCAGCGTGGCCCTGTGCGACTTCTACGTGTACCTGCTGGCCACCGGCACCTTCACCGACCCGAGGATCTTCTGACATGACCCAAGTCGACCGGCAGCAGTGGGACGTGGTCGTGGTCGGGGCGGGCGGCGCCGGGCTGCGGGCCGCGATCGAGGCCCGCGAGCGGGGCGCCCGTACGGCCGTGATCTGCAAGTCCCTCTTCGGCAAGGCCCACACGGTCATGGCGGAGGGCGGGATCGCCGCCTCCATGGGCAACGTCAACGAGCACGACAACTGGCAGGTCCACTTCCGCGACACCATGCGCGGCGGGAAGTTCCTCAACCAGTGGCGGATGGCCGAGCTGCACGCCAAGGAGGCCCCCGACCGGGTCTGGGAGCTGGAGACCTGGGGTGCGCTCTTCGACCGGACGCCCGATGGGCGGATCTCCCAGCGCAACTTCGGCGGCCACGAGTACCCCCGCCTGGCCCACGTCGGCGACCGGACCGGCCTGGAGCTGATCCGCACCCTCCAGCAGAAGATCGTCCAGCTCCAGCAGGAGGACTTCCGGGAGTACGGGGACCACGAGGCCCGGCTCAAGGTCTTCCAGGAGTGCACGGTCACCCGCGTCCTGAAGGACGGGGACCAGGTCTCGGGCACCTTCTGCTACGAGCGCGAGTCCGGCCGCTTCTTCGTCCTGGAGGCCCCGGCGGTGGTCCTCGCCACGGGCGGGATCGGCAAGTCCTTCAAGACCACCTCCAACTCCTGGGAGTACACGGGCGACGGCCACGCGCTGGCCCTGCTCGCGGGAGCGCCGCTGCTGAACATGGAGTTCGTGCAGTTCCACCCCACGGGCATGGTCTGGCCGCCGTCCGTGAAGGGCATCCTCGTCACCGAGTCGGTGCGCGGCGACGGCGGGGTCCTGCGCAACTCCGAGGGCAAGCGGTTCATGTTCGACTACGTCCCGGACGTCTTCAAGGAGAAGTACGCCGAGACGGAGGAGGAGGGCGACCGCTGGTACGAGGACCCCGACCACAACCGGCGCCCACCCGAACTGCTGCCCCGCGACGAGGTCGCCCGGGCCATCAACTCCGAGGTGAAGGCCGGCCGCGGTTCCCCGCACGGCGGGGTGTTCCTGGACGTGTCGACCCGGATGCCGGCGGAGAAGATCAAACGGCGCCTGCCGTCCATGTACCACCAGTTCAAGGAGCTGGCGGACGTGGACATCACCGCCGAGCCCATGGAGGTCGGGCCGACCTGCCACTACGTGATGGGCGGGATCGCGGTCGACTCCGACACCGCCGCCACGGTCGGCGTACCGGGGCTGTTCGCGGCCGGCGAGGTCGCGGGCGGTATGCACGGCTCGAACCGGCTCGGCGGCAACTCCCTCTCCGACCTGCTGGTCTTCGGCCGGCGGGCCGGGCTGCACGCGGCGGAGCACGCGGCGGGCGGCGGGGAGCGGCCCGCCGTCTCCCAGGAGCAGATCGACGCGGCCGCGGCCGAGGCGCTGGCCCCCTTCCACGCCGACGACGGCGCGGAGAACCCGTACACGCTCCACCAGGAGCTCCAGACGACCATGAACGACCTGGTCGGCATCATCCGCCGGGAGGCCGAGATGGCCGAGGCCCTGGAGCGGCTGGCGTCCCTGCGCCAACGGGCCGCCCGGGCGGGGGTCGAGGGGCACCGGCAGTTCAACCCGGGCTGGCACCTGGCGCTGGACCTGCGCAACATGCTGCTGGTCAGCGAGTGCGTGGCCCGTGCGGCCCTGGAGCGCACCGAGAGCCGGGGCGGGCACACCCGCGAGGACCGCCCGGCGATGGAGCGGGAGTGGCGGCCGGTGAACCTGCTGTGCCGGCCCGTCGACCCGGCCCCCGCCGATCCGGCGGCCGACCGGATCGTCCTCGAACGCACCCGGACCGATCCCATCCGCCCCGACCTGCTCGCGCTGTTCGAGAAGGACGAGCTGGCCAAGTACCTCGCCGAAGAGGAGCTCTACGGATGACCACCTACGACGCCAGTTTCCGGGTCTGGCGGGGCGACGCGGAGGGCGGGGACCTGCGGGACTTCACCGTCGAGGTGCACGACGGCGAGGTGGTCCTTGACATCGTGCACCGGCTCCAGGCGACCCAGGCCCCGGACCTGGCGGTGCGCTGGAACTGCAAGGCGGGCAAGTGCGGTTCGTGCAGCGCGGAGATCAACGGGCGGCCCCGGCTGATGTGCATGACGCGCATGTCGGTCTTCGACCGGTCCGAGACGGTCACGATCACCCCGCTGCGGGCCTTCCCGGTGGTCCGGGACCTGGTGACGGACGTGTCCTTCAACTACGAGAAGGCCCGCTCGGTCCCGGCGTTCGTACCGCCCGCCGGGGTGGCGCCCGGTGAGTACCGGATGCAGCAGATGGACGTGGAGCGCTCGCAGGAGTTCCGCAAGTGCATCGAGTGCTTCCTGTGCCAGGACACCTGCCACGTGGTGCGCGACCACGAGGAGAACAAGACCGCTTTCGCCGGCCCGCGCTTCCTGATGCGGGTCGCCGAGCTGGACATGCACCCGCTGGACGCGGCCGCGGAGGCGGGCCTGGACCGCAAGCGCAGCGCCCAGGAGGAGCACGGGCTGGGCTACTGCAACATCACCAAGTGCTGCACGGAGGTCTGCCCGGAGGGCATCAGGATCACCGACAACGCCCTGATCCCGCTGAAGGAGCGGGCGGTGGACCGCAAGTACGACCCCCTGGTGTGGCTGGGCAGCAAGATCCGCCGCCGTCCGGATGCGAAGGACTCCCGCCCCCAGTAGTTCACTTCGCGATGGACAATGCCCCCTGGACGACCGTCGGATGACGTGATGTCAGGGGGCTTCGGGGTGCGGGTGGGGGAACTGCTGGCGGACCGGTACCGGCTGGACCGCCGGCTCGGTGCGGGCGGCATGGGCGAGGTGTGGGCGGGCCACGACCTGGCGCTGGACCGGCCGGTGGCCGTGAAGGTGCTGCTGGAGGCGGCGACCGACGAGGAGCTGATCGCCCGGTTCCGGCGGGAGGCCACCATCGGGGCACGGCTCCAGCACCCGGGGATCACCGTGGTGCACGACGTGGGGCAGCACGAGGGGCGGCTGTTCATCGTCATGGAGCTGCTCCCCGGCGAGGACCTGGGGGCGGTGCTGGCCCGGGAGCGGCGCGGGCTGCCGGCCGCCGAGGCGGTGTCGCTGGCCGCGCAGACGGCGGAGGCGCTGGCGGCCGCGCACGAGCGGGCGGTGGTCCACCGGGACCTCAAGCCGCAGAACCTCTTCCTGCTGCCCGGCGGGCGGCTCAAGATCTGCGACTTCGGCATCGCGCACTCCGCGGACGCGACGGCGGGCTGGACGGTCACGGGCCGGATGTTCGGCACCCCGCCGTACATGGCGCCGGAGCAGTGGCGGGGCGAGCACGTGGACGCCCGGTGCGATCTGTACGCGCTGGGGTGCGTGCTGTACGCCCTGCTGAGCGGTGAGCCGCCGTTCGGCCAGACGGAGGGCCCGTACGTCCTGATGCGCCGCCACATCGAGGACCCCCCGCCGCCGCTGCGGGAGGCGGGGGTGGTTGTTACCCCGGAGCTGGAGACCCTGCTGACGGCTCTGCTGGCGAAGGCCCCGGCAGACAGACCGCAGTCGGCGGAACGGGTGGGCACCGCACTGCGGGCGCTCGCGGGGCCCCTGCGGGGGGCGGGGGGCTCGGGTACGGGGGCCTCGGCGGAGGCGGGCGTGGGCGGCGGGGGTCCGGCGGGCGAGAACGGGGCCGGTAGGCCCGCCGGGGCGGGCGGGGGCCGGGAACCGGGCGGCCGGGACGGGGGCCGGGAAACGGGCGGCCCGGACGGGGGCCTGGAACCGGGCGGCCCGGACGGGGGCCTGGAACCGGGCGGCCCGGACGGGGGCCTGGAGGGTGGTGGCGGGGGCTTCGGGGTGGGCGAGTCTCTGCTTGGGTTCGTGCGGGAGCTGCTGGTGGAGGCCGAGGAGACCCTGGCCGCGCTGCCCGCCGGAGCCGGGGACGTACGGATCGAGGGGCTCGCGCTGGCGGCCGAGGCGGCGGCGCGGTTCGACGCGGGGCTCGCCGGGCGGCTGCTCGCGGACGCCGAGCGGTGGGCGTGGGCCGACGGCGGCGGGGACGGCGCCCGGGTCGCCGGGCTGCTGACCGGACTGGCCCGGCGGATCTCGCGGGACGCCCCCGCGCGCACCGAGCGGGTCCTGACCGACGCGCAGCAGGCCCTGTTCACGGTGTTCGGCCCGACCCGCGCGAGCCGGCTGCGCAAGGTGGCCGAGGAGCTCGCGGCGGTCGCCCCCGAGCGCGGGGTGCGCCTGGCCCGGCGGTACTTCCCCGGCAGCGCGGCGGAGGAGGCGGTGCTGGCCCGGGCGGCCCTGGCCAGCGCCCCCACGGACCTGGCGCGGGCCGAGCGCTGGCTGGCCCGGATACCGAGCGCGGCCGTCCGTACGGCCACCGAGTCCAAGGCCGTCAGCGCCGTCGCCCGGCAGGACCTGCCCGCCGCCCTGCGGCTGGCCGCGCGGATCCCCGTCGGCGGCGCCCGGGTGCGGGCGCTGTGCCGGGTGGCGGGCGAGCGGGTGGCCGTCGGGGACCGGGACGGTGCGGCCGAGGCCCTCGACCGGGCCGAGCAGGCGCTGGCCGAGCTGGTGGCGGGACGTTCGGCGGAGCAGGTGGAGAAGGCCGCCAGGGACTCCGCGGAGGGCCACGCCGCCCACGCCGAGCACCGCCGCCTCTGGGCGGCGAGGGTGCGGCGCGGCGACGGGCACGACACCGGCGACCCGGAGGTGGACGCCGCCCGCGCCGCACTGGAGGCCGCCCGGGACCTGAACGCCGCCGGGCACCGCTCCGTACTGGACGTGGCCACCGCACGCGAGCGGGCCACCGCCGCGCGCGAGCTCGCCGAACCGGCCGAGCGGGGCCGCGAGCTGGCGTGGATCGCCCGGGACTGCACGGCGGGCGCCCCCTGGCTGGCGCGGGCCGCCGCCGATCCCGGCACCCACCCGCCGCACTCCGTGACGGCCGCGCCGGGTCGCGGGACCGCGCTCCCGGCCCGGCCGGGCCCGTCGCGCACGGAGCGCTGGTACGCCGAGACGTCCCTGCCGGACGCGCTGTACGCGGCCGGGCAGCGGGTGGTGTGGACGGCGAACTCCGAGGTGGGGTGCCTGGAGGCCGACTCCGGGACCACCCGCTGGACGGCGTACGCCGACGAGGGGGTGGCGGCGCGGCCGCTCCCGGAGCCGGAGCGGGTGTGGTGCGCGGCCGACGCGGACACCGTGTGCGTGGTGGTGGAGTCGGACGCCGGGCCGCCCGGGCGGCTGGTGGTCCGCGAGCCGGCGGACGGGCGGGTGCGGTGGTGGCGGGAGCTGCCGGAGGCGGCTTCGATGAAACCCGCGCCCGGTCTCGTCCTCCTCGCCGCGGACGGCGAGCTGAGCGCCCTGCGCAAGGACACCGGCGAGCCGGTGTGGCGGCAGCCGGTGCCGGAGACGAACCCGCGGTCGGTGACGGTCTCGGGCGAATGCCTGGTCCTCGGCGACGGCCGGCAGCTGCGGGCCCTGCACCTGCCGACCGGCGCGCCGCTGTGGTCGTGGCCCCGCGGGTACGGCGCGGGGGCGCGGGAGGTCCCGGACCTCCCGGCGGGAACGGTGCACGTGCTGGACGGGGGCGTCGTACGCGCCCTGGACCGGCGCAGGGGCTACGAACTGTGGCGCTTCGAGCCGGGCGTGGCGGCGGAGCGGCTGCTGGTCGAGGACGGGGTGGTGTACGTGGCCGCGTACCGGCCGGACCAGGGCTGGGACACGGTGTTCGCCCTGGACGGGGGCAGCGGGACGGTGCGGTGGCAGCAGCCGGTGACACGGCGCGAGGGAACGGAGTGCGTACTCGAACTGCTGGGCGTGCGGCGGGGCGTGCTGTACGTACGCTCCGCGCACGGGGGTCGGCGGGGGCTCCTGGGGCGGGGTTCGCTCCCGTTCGTGACGGGCCTGGAGGTCGGCACGGGCCGCTCCCGCCGGCTCTTGGAACACGAGGCCGCAGCAGGCCCGTCCCTCACCCTGGCGGGCGACACCCTGGTCCTGGCGACGCCACGGGTGACGGGGGTGGGGTTGTTGGGGTGAGGGGGGTTGGGTTTGGGGGCGGGACTTGGACGCGGGGCGGGCTCAGGCCCCGCACCCCGAAGTGCGGCCCACCAAATCCCCCCATACCCTCCCAAATGTGCACCCGCCCCCGCCCGCCCGTCGTACGGCCGCCGTCGCTCTGCGGATCGGGGCCGTCTTGTTGGTGCTTGCCGGGGGGTGGGGGGTGGCGGCGGTGCCGGTGGCGCGGGCGGAGGAGCCCGTCACGCTGTCCCGGGAGGGGCAGATCACCGACCGCGTGGGGGCCCTCCGCGGCCGTCGGGCCGACGTTGCCGACGCGCTGGAGCGGCTGTACTCCGGGTGGCGGATCCAGCTCTTCGTCGTCTACGTCCACGACTTCTCCGGCCGCGCCCCGCAGAGCTGGGCCGACGCCACCGCCCAGAAGAACGGCCTCGGCCAGGACGACCTGCTGCTCGCCGTGGCCACCGGCGCGCGCCAGTACGCCTACTCGGCCGACGTGGACTCCGGTTTCACCGAGGCGCAGCTCGCCGACGTGGCCCGTACCGCGATCGAGCCCGCCCTGCGGCAGAACGACTGGGCGGGCGCCGCCGTCGGCGCCGCGAACGGCTACGGCGCGGTGCTCGGCGGGAAACCCGTCCCCGAACCCGCCATCACCCCCGGCGTGCCCGACCCCGGCGGCGCGGCGCGGGGGTCGGGCGGGGCCGGGGACTACGTGCTGCCGGTGGTCGCCGTCGGCGCGGCCGGGGCGCTCGGGGCGTACGCGTACTCCCGCCGCCGCAAGCGCGGCGGGTACGGCCGCAGGACGGCGACCGAACACCCCGGCTGGGACGGGCGGCGGGCGGAACCGGCTCCGCTGCCCGAGCTCGACTCCCGCTCCAGGGCCCTCCTGGTCGGGACGGACGACGCGGTCCGCACCAGCACGGAGGAACTCGGCTTCGCCACCGCGCAGTTCGGAGACGAGGCCGTCGGCACGTTCACCGAGGCGGTGGCGTACGCCAGGAACGAGCTGACGCACGCCTTCCGGCTGCGCCAGCAGCTGGACGACGCCTGCCCCGAGGACGACGCCACCCGCCGCCGGATGCTCGAAGAGATCCTGGCCCGCTGCACGGAGGCCAACCGGCGGCTCGACGCCGAGTCGGCGGCCTTCGACCGGCTGCGGGACCTGGAGAAGAACGCCGCTCAGGCCCTGGCCGCGGTGGAGGCCCGCTTCCGGGCGCTGACCGGCCGGACCACGACGGCCGAGGCCACCTTGACGGCCCTCGCCGGCCGGTACGCGGATTCCGCGGCCGCGCCGGTCGCCTCCAACGCCGAACAGGCCAAGGACCGGTTGCTGTTCGCGACGACCAGCCTCGGGGAGGCGCGGGCGGCGCTCGACGGCGGGGACAACGGCCGGGCGGCCGTGCACGTCCGGGCCGCCGAGGGTGCGGTGGACCAGGCGGCGACGCTGGTGGACGCGGTCGAGCGGCGGGCGCAGGAGCTGGCGGAGGCCGCCGGGAAGCTACCGGGCGCGCTCACCGGGACGGAGACCGACCTCGCCGACGCCCACGGTGTGCTGACCGGCACCGCCGAGGGTTCCTCCACCGCCGACCTGCGGGGCCGGATCGGCCGGGCGGAGTCCGTACTGGCCGACGTACGGCGCGAGCAGGAGGCCGGCCGGTACGACCCGATCGACGCGCTGCGCCGGGTCGAGGAGGCGGACGCGGCCCTCGACGAGGCCCTGGCGGGGGCGCGCGAGCAGGAGTCCGGGCGGCGGCGGGCGGCGGCCCTGCTGGACCAGGCGCAGCTGTCGGCCCGCAGCGCGATCGGCGCGGCGGCGGACTACGTCACCACCAGCCGGGGCGCGGTCGGCAGCCGGGCCCGCACCCGGCTGGCGGAGGCGCAGCGGCATCTGGAGCGGTCGGCGTCCCTGGCGGCCCCGGACCCGTCGGGCGCGCTGGCGGAGGCGCAGCGGGCGGACTCCCTCGCGCGGGAGGCGCAGCAGCTGGCGGAGCAGGACGTACGGGAGTACGGGAACCCGTACTCCGGGCAGCGGGCCGGCGGCGGCCGGGGCGGGGCGGTCCTCGGCGGGATCATCCTCGGCGAACTCCTGCGCGGCGGCGGCCGGGGCGGCTTCGGCGGCGGGGGCTTCGGCGGAGGCGGAGGCGGAGGCGGGGCCGGCAGCGGCCCCGGCTCCTTCGGCGGCGGGGGCACCCGGGGCCGCATGGGCGGCGGCGGCCGCTTCTGAACGGCGCACGGTGACCACCCTCCGCGGCGGGCGCCCCACCGGCGCACCCCGCGCGGCGAGCGCACCCGGCCACCCGGCCACAGCTCCCGCCCCGCGAGCCCACCGGGCCGCGGCGACCCCCAGGAGAGACCCACCATGAGCAAGCAGACCATCCTCGGCCGTGTCACCCAGCTCGCGAAGGCGAACGTCAACGCGCTGCTGGACCAGGCCGAGGACCCGCAGAAGATGCTCGACCAGCTGGTCCGCGACTACGCGAACAACATCTCGGAGGCCGAGCAGGCGGTGGCCACCACCCTCGGCAACCTGCGGATGCTGGAGGCCGACCACAAGGAGGACGTGGACGCGGCCGCCGAATGGGGCGCCAAGGCCTTCGCCGCCAGCCGGAAGGCGGACGCGCTGCGGGAGTCGGGCGCGGCGGCGGACGCGGACCGGTTCGACAACCTGGCGAAGGTGGCCCTCGGCCGGCAGATGCAGTCGGAGGAGGAAGCGGCGGTGGCCGAGCCGGTGATCGCCGCCCAGACGGTGGTGGTGGCCGAGCTGAAGGCGGGTCTGGCCTCGATGAAGGACAAGCTGACGGAGCTCCAGGCCAAGCGGGACGAGCTGGTGGCCCGGTCGCGGACGGCGCAGGCGCAGAACGCGATGCTGGACGCGGTGAAGAGCATCGACGTCCTGGACCCGACGAGCGACCTGCACCGCTTCGAGGAGAAGGTGCGGCGCGAGGAGGCCATGGCCATGGGCAGGTCGGAGCTGGCGGCCTCCTCGCTGGACGCCCAGTTCGAGGCGTTGGACGACCTCGGCAAGGCCTCGGAGATCGAGGCCCGGCTGGCCGCCCTCAAGGGCCGGGCGGCCTAGGACACGCCCCCGGCCCTCCTCGCCGCCCCCTCACCCGTACATGCTGAGCAGTTGTTCCGCCGAGAGTTCGGTGGCCGCCTCGCCGGGGGCGCCGCCGGGCATCGGGAGCGGGAGCTCGAACCAGACCGTCTTGCCGCGGTGGGTGCGGCGGGTGCCCCAGCCGGCGGAGAGCAGGCCGACCAGCTGGAGGCCGCGGCCGCCCTCGTCGGTGTCCCGGGCGCGGCGGCGCCGGGGCTGGGCGAGGTTGGCGTCCCAGACCTCGCACACCAGGGTCCGGTCCAGCAGCAGCCGGAGCCGGATCTCGCCCTCCCCGTAGCGCAGGGCGTTGGTGACGAGCTCGCTGACCAGCAGTTCCGTGGTGTCGAGGAGTCCTTCCAGGCCCCACGCGGGCAGCTTGGCGCGGGCCAGTTCGCGGGCCCGGCCCACGGAACGGGGCTCGCGGGGCAGCTGCCAGTCGCCGACGGCGTCGACGGGCAGTCCCTGGACGCGTGCCATCAGCAGGGCGATGTCGTCCTCGCCGTGGCGGGTGTGGAGGGTGTTCAGGACGTGGTCGCAGACCTCCTCCAGCGGGCGGCCCGGGTCGGCGACCGCGCCGCGCAGTCCGCGCAGCCCCTCCTCCAGGGGGTGGTCGCGGGATTCGACGAGCCCGTCGGTGTAGAGGGCGAGGAGGGCACCCTCGGGGAGTTCGACCTCGACCTCCTCGAAGGGCTCGCCGCCCACCCCGAGCGGCATTCCGGTCGGGATCTCCAGGAGGAGGCCGGGGCGCGGGTCGGCGCCGTCCTCGGCGGGTTCGACGAGTACCGGGGGCATGTGGCCGGCGTTGGCGATGGTGCAGCGCCGGGTCACCGGGTCGTAGACGGCGTAGACGCAGGTGGCGAGGTAGACCTCCGAGCGGTCGGCGTCGCGGGAGTGCAGGGCGGAGCGGGAGGCCTGCTGGGCGCCGCCGGGTGCGCCGAGGCCGCGGGCGACCTCGTCGAGGGCGGTGAGCACCTCGGCCGGTTCCAGGTCGAGGAGGGCGAGGGTGCGTACGGCGGTGCGCAGCTCGCCCATGGCGACGGCGGCGCGCAGGCCGCGGCCCATGACGTCGCCGACGACCAGGGCGGTGCGGTGTCCGGGCAGTTCGATGACGTCGAACCAGTCGCCGCCGACCTCGGTGGCGGCGTTGCCCGGCAGGTAGCGGCAGGCGATGTCCAGGCCGGCCGCCTCCGGGTCGCCGGGGGGCAGCAGGCTGCGCTGGAGGATCAGGGCCCGTTCGTGTTCGCGCCGGTAGAGGCGGGCGTTGTCGATGCAGACGGCGGCGCGGGCGGCCAGTTCGACGGCCACGGCCCGGTCGCGCTCGCCGAAGGGTTCGCTGCCCTTCGTACGGGAGAACTGGGCGAGGCCGACGACCGTGTCGTGGGCGACCATCGGGATGATCAGGGTGGACTGGACGAGGTCGTCGGATCCGCCGCCCTCGATCAGCCGGGTCCGTGCGGTGCGCAGGGCGACGGCTCCGGGGGAGGCGGCGGGGTAGCGGTGGGTCTCGCCCACGGAGACCAGCGCGCCCGGGCCCGACAGGGGGGCGTCGGAGACGGCGGAGGCGAAGGCCACCCGGCGCAGCGGGGCGGAGGGGGCGCGCCGGGCGCCCTGCCCGGGCAGGGTGGGCACGCCGGGGCCCTGCGGGCGGGCGGGGCGGTCGTCGTCGCCGAGGAGGAGGCCCTCGTAGAGGTCGACGGCGGCCAGGTCGCAGAAGCCGGGGACGGTGACGTCGAGGAGTTCGCGGGCGGTGGTCTCCAGGTCGAGGGAGTTGCCGATGCGGTGCCCGGCCTCGTTGAGGAGGGCGAGGTTGCGGCGGACTCCGGCGGCCTCGCGGGCGGCGAGGTGGCGCCGGGTGACGTCGGTGCCGAGGCCGGCGATGCCGATGGGCCGGCCGGTGCCGCCGTGGACGCGGTAGAGGTTGATGGACCAGTGCCGGTTCTCGCGGCTGCCGGGGGCGGCGCCGGTGATCCGCAGGTCGGTGACGGATTCGCCGGTCTCCAGGACCCGGCGCAGGGCCGCGGTCATCCGGTCGGCCTCGTGCGGGGGCAGGTAGTCGTGGACGGTGCGGCCGCGGTGTTCCTCGACGGCCCCGCCGAACACGGTGGCGAAGCGCCGGTTGGCGCGCTGCACGGTGAGGTCCGTACCGAAGAGCAGGAAGCCGAAGGGAGATTGGCCGAATATGGCCTGCGAGGCCGCCAGGTCGGACTCGATGCGGCGCAGTGCGCGGACGTCGACCACGACGCACAGCGCGGCCCGCTCGCCGGTCTCGGTCTGGGTCGGCATCACGTAGATCTCGGCCACGCCGTGCGCGCCGTTCCCGCCGGGGATCCGGAAGGGGACCAGGCCCGTCCATTCCTTGCCGTCGAGGATCTCGGCGACCTTGCGGTGCCCGCCGTCGCGCAGCTCGGGCGGCATGAAGGCGTCCACGGGGTCACGCCCCACCGCCTGGGCTGCGGGGAGTCCGAACAGTTCCTCGGCGCGCAGGCTCCACTGATCGACGAGCCCGTCCGGGCCGATCGAGAACGACGCGACCTTTATGTAGTCATATATCGAGCCAGGCGGACTGCTGTGCCACATGGAGTCGTGCCACGACTCCCCGGGCACTCGGGTCTGATGTGCCTGCGCAGGTATCTCGCTCACGCGACCGTCCCCTCCAGCTCACCGCAACCGGACCGGCCATGACCGAAGTATTCAGCACCACGGCCCCGTACGGCACGGCGTTCACGATCACAAAAGGGTCCCGTTGTTTTCCGGCCACGTCCGGCGGTCATCCCTGACGCGCTCCGGGAGACCCCCTGCCGCCCTTCACCTTGTTACTCACCAGGAAGAGCCAACTCGAACCACACCGTCTTCCCCGACTTTCCATGCCGGGTGCCCCAGCGTCGCGCCGAGACGGCGACGAGGTGCAGCCCGCGCCCGCCCTCGTCGTCGGGCTCGGCGACCCGTTCGCGGGGCGGATCCGGAAGCGGATCGGAGACCTCCACGAGCAGCGCCGGCCCGCCGGTGAGGCCCGGAGCGGCGGGATTGCGCCGCTCCAGCCGGACCCCGATGGGGCCGGAGGCGTAGCGCAGGGAATTGGTGACCAGCTCACTGACCAGCAGGACGGTCACGTCGCCGACGGCGTCGAGCCCCCAGGAGCGGAGGGCGCCGCGCACGGCGTGGCGGGCGGTGCGGACGGCACCGGGCTCGGCGGGGAAGGCCCACTCGGCACATTCACCGTCTGTGTCGATCACGCCGATCACTTCCCGGGCCACCAGCGACCCCAGTCAGGTTCGTCGGGGACGAATGGGGGACGAGATAGGGACTAATAGCGACATACCCGATATTTGGGGCGCCGTACCACCCGATCCCCCACCCACCGGCGCACTGTGGCGCAGACGGCCTAGAACGGGAGCGTCACGCGCCCCGGTGCGCCCCGCCCGCTCCCTGGCCGGCGAGCCGCCGGCCCGCCTCGGCGACGAACGGCCGGTCCTGGTCGAGCCAGTCGACGGAGTCCAGCTCGTGCGGCGCCAGCCAGCGCAGCTCGTCGTGGTCCTCCAGCGGGGCGGGCTCCCCGGAGAGCAGCCGGGCGGTCCACACGTGCAGGACGAGGCCGGGCTTGAGCGGCCACTCCCCCGGGATCCGTTCCAGCGCCTCGGTCTCGATGCCGAGCTCCTCGCGCAGCTCGCGCACCAGCGCCTCGGGCACGGTCTCGCCCGGCTCGGCCTTCCCGCCGGGCAGCTCCCAGCGGCCGGCCAGCTCCGGGGGTGCGCTGCGGCGGGCGGCCAGCAGGCGCCCGTCATGACAAAGGGCTCCGCCCACGACCACGCGTACAGTCATGGACGGAGCCTATGCCAGGCCCTGAAGGGGCCTTCAATTCCTGCTCGTGGCGGCCGGGCTGCCGTCGGCCTGCCCGATCCGCTCGACCCAGTAGAGCTGCTCGTGGCCCCGGTCCTCGAAGACGTCGACGACCTTCTGGGCCTCGGCCCGGGTGGCGTACCGACCCACCCGGTAGCGGTTGCCGTTGTCGTCCTGACGTATGACCAGCCATGGAAGCAGGGCACCGCTCTCGTTCATCGCGCTCCACCCTCCGCCGATGTTCCTGCCCAGGAAACCGCATTGCGCATATGCCCGAGCTTACGCCCGACCTTCACTGAGCGGATACGGGTTTTCACGAAGAGGTACCTGGGGGGCGTACGCATCCGGCCAGGCGTGCGAAAGCGCCGCCGGGGCCCACGAACGGCCCCGGCGGCGCTCGGCGCGCAGCGCTACCGGACGGGCAGGTGGTACGACAGCCGGTACCGGTCCGCCGGAACGACCACGTCCGCCGTCTCCACGGCCCGCCCCGACGCGTAGTAGGTCCGCGTCACCACCAGCACCACGTGCCCCGGCACCCCGCCGAGCGTCATGTTCTCCTCCGCCAGCCCGGGCCGCGCACCGACCTCCTCGACCACGTTGTCCACGACCACGTCGATCGCGGCCATCCGGTCGACCACCCCCGAGCCCCCCAGCGGCCCCTCCTCCGGCAGCATCACCGGGGTCCGGCCGGTCACGGACAGCGGCTCCCAGGAAGTGGACAGCATCATCGCCTCGCCCGCCTCGCGGAAGACGTACCGGGTGCGCATGACCCGGTCGCCCGGCTCGATGCCCAGCCGCTTCGCGATCTCCGCCGGAGCCGCCGCCTGCTCGCTGCTGGAGTCCCACGTGCCGTGCACGCCCGACTCCGCCTGCTCCTGCCGGAACGGCGTCGACGCCCCGCCCGTGCGGTAGCCGGAGCGGGCGACCCGGCGCGGGACCGGCTGCTCGCGCACGTACGTACCGGACCCGGAACGGCCCTCGACCAGACCCTCCGCCATGAGGACCTTGCGCGCCTCCAGCGCGACGGTGTCGGAGACGCCGTACTCCTCACGGATCCGGGCCTGGGAAGGGAGCCGGGTGTGCGGGGGCAGGGACCCATCGACGATCTTCCGTCGCAGATCCCCGGCGACGCGAAGATAGGCCGGCTGCTCACCGAAAGTCACTGGCCACTCCCATCAGGTTGACAGACAGCTACACCCTGGCAACCGACTGTTGAACTACGCAAGTGCGGGCCAGAGTTTCACCCGATGTGATGAAGCCTGGTCACTCAAACCCCTTACCGCGGGTTACCACGGCCCCCTCAGACCCGCTCCGACGAAGGGCCCCGCCCCGACCCCGCCCCGTGTTCCTCAAGCCACTCCGGAACCCGCGTCGACAGTCCGTACGCGCCCCGCAGCGCCTTCTCCGTGCCGATCGTCAGCGCGCCCTCCGCCGCGTCCCACGCCTGCCGGAAATCTGCCGGGCGGGCCGCCCGCTCCGCCCGCTGCCACTGCGCGCGCGCCGTCGCCAGCTCCTTGAGCCGGGCCCCCGCCTCCGGGTGCGCGGCGACGGCGTCCTGGAGCGTCCGCTCCTGCGAGGCCAGCGCCTCGTCGACCTGCCGCGCCCACGTCCGGTACTCCGCCAGCCCCTCGTCGAGCTCCTGCTCGGGGGCGCCCGCCAGCGCCTCGTCCGCCCCGTTCAGCACGCCCAGCAGCGCGACCTGGTCCCCCGTCAGCATCCCGGCGTCCTTGCGCAGGCTCCCCCGGTGCTCCTGGCCGGAGGTGCCGATCACGCACATGAGCCGGCGCTCGCCGGCCCGCCAGTCCTCCCGCGAGGGGGCGAAGTAGTACATCTCCGCGTAGTCGGGCAGCGCCCACGTGTCCATCGCGTACGCGTCCTGCGCCTTCCAGCAGGCGTCCGTGGCGCTGTCCTTGAGCTTCGAGGCACCCGGGAAGCCGCCGGGGCCGAGCGTCGTCGCGGAGGTCACCTCGGCGTCGTGCACCTGCGCGCAGTCGATCCGGTAGGTGAAGGGGGTCTCGGCGAGCAGGTCCCCGTCGGGGACGTTGAAGCAGTCGCCCGCCCGCAGCCGGTCCATGTCGGTCAGCTGGCCCTCGACCTGCTCGGGCGCGGGCCGCGCGTCCAGGCGCTCCAGGAAGGGCCTGGCGTAGCTCGTCACGCCGTACAGCAGCACGGCGGTCATCGCCAGGGAGACCACGAGGCCGAAGACCGCCAGCACCCGGCCCCGCTCACCCCTGCGCCCGGTCTGCGCCAGCGCGACCAGGCCGAAGACCACCCCGAGCGGCGGGAAGCAGAGCAGCCCGACCAGCAGCGAGGCCAGGGCGAAGCCGTTGAGCGGGGGCGGCCCCGCCGGCCCGGGCGGCGCCCCCCACCCCGGCTGCGGCGACGGCGGCGGCCAGGGCCGGCCGGGGCCGGCGGGGCGGGGCGGTTGCGGGGGCGGGGTGCTCACAGCGTGAGGTGCTCCATCACGGGGCTCGAACGGCTGCGCGCGTACGACGGCGCGCGAACGGCTGCCCGAAATAGTACGCAGCGGGGGCGACCGAGTGATCGGTCGCCCCCGCGTTCACCGCGCGGTCCAGCCCGGTACCGCGCCCCTCGGACCCGGGCGGATCAGAACTGCAGCGCCCAGGAGTCGATCTTGCCGGTGTCGATGTCCGCGTTGTCGTTCACGCGCAGCTTCCAGACCCCGTTGGCCACCTCGGACGAGGCGTTGACCGTGACGGTCTTGATGATGTTGTCCGCGCTGCCGCCCGAGCGGTTGTGCAGGTTGTAGAGCGTGCCGTCGGGGGCGACGAGGTCGACCTTCAGGTCACCGATGTAGGTGTGCTTGATGTCCACCGACACGCCCAGCGTCGCCGGCGCGTTGCCGGAGACCCCGCTGACGGTGATCGGGGAGTCGACGGTCGCGTTGTCGTTGATCGCGTAGTCGGCGGTGTTCTCGAAGCGCGGGCCGCTCGGCGGGGTGGTGCCCGTGCCCACGTTCAGCAGCCGGTTGGGGGAGCCGGTGCCGGGGCCCGTCACCACGTTCGGGGTGGCCGCCGCGACCAGGCCGTCACGGACCTGCGCCGGGGTGGCCGACGGGTTCTGCGAGAGGTAGAGGGCGGCCGCGCCGACGACGTGCGGGGTGGCCATCGACGTACCGGAGATGGTGTTCGTCGCGGTGTCGCCCGTGCCCCACGAGGAGGTGATGGAGGAGCCCGGCGCGAAGATGTCGAGGACCGAGCCGTAGTTGGAGTAGCTGGCCTTGGCGTCGGTGTTGGTGGTCGCGCCGACGGTGATGGCCTCGGCCACGCGGGCCGGGGACTTGGTGGAGGCGTCGGTGGACTCGTTGCCGGCGGCGACGCCGTAGGTGATGCCGGACGCGATGGAGTTGCGCACGGCGGTGTCCAGCGCGGAGTCGGCCCCGCCGCCGAGCGACATGTTGGCCACGGCGGGCTTGACGGCGTTGCGGGTCACCCAGTCGATGCCCGCGACCACCTGGGCGGTCGTGCCGGAGCCGTTGTTGTCGAGCACGCGGACGCCGACGATCTTCGCCTTCTTGGCGACGCCGTAGCTGGTGCCCGCGACGGTGCCGGCGACGTGCGTTCCGTGGCCGTGGCCGTCCTGGGCGGTGTCGTCGTTGTCGATGGCGTCGTAGCCGTAGGAGGCGCGGCCGCCGAGGTCCTGGTGGGTGATGCGGACGCCCGTGTCGATGATGTACGCGGTCACGCCCTCGCCGGCCTTGTCCGGGTAGGTGTAGCTCTGGTCGAGGGGGAGCGCGCGCTGGTCGATGCGGTCCAGGCCCCAGGACGGCGGGCTGGGCTGGGTGGCGTCGACGGTGAAGGTGCGGTTCTGCACGACCGACTGCACGGCCGGGTCGGCCGCGAGCTTCCTGGCCTGCGCCTCGGAGACCTCGACGGAGTAGCCGTTGAGGGCGGCGCTGTAGGTCCGGTCGATCCGGGCGCCGTACCGCCGGGCGACGGCCTTGCCGCTGTCGGCGGTGGAGCGGGCGGCGGAGTCCTTCAGGGTGACGATGTAGCTGCCGGGGACGGCCCCGGCGACGCCTGCGTTCTCGATGACGCCCTGCGCGCCGTCACCGGCCGCGGTCGCGGCCGAGGCGGGGAACGCGGCGGCCGCGCCGAGCGCGAGGGCCACGACGGCGGTCGCGCTGATGCCGGCGATTTTCCGGCGGGTGTGACGCATCACGGACATCGAGGGGTCCTCCTCATAAGTGGTGCGCTGTGTGGGGGTAGGGGCCGGCCGAGGACGTGCGCAAGCCTGAACTCATCATGTTCATGACAATCACTCGCACCCAACGGGCCGCTGTGCCCAAAAGGTTGACCCACCCGAACGCCATCCCACAAGAGCCGTACAGACGCGTAACATCCGTGCCATACCACGGCCATGAACGAGCAAAGGCGCTCCGCACATGACGCACGCACTTCCTGGTTACCTCTGCCCCGAGGACGGCACGCGCGCGGACGTGCGGACCGCCCCCTGGTGCTGCCCGGTGTGCGGCGGCCCGTGGGACCTCGATTTCGCACCCGATCCGGCCACCCCGCTGGAGCCGGCCGCGGGGCCGCACTCCCTGTGGCGGTACGCGCCGGCGCTGCCGCTGCCGGGGGCGTTCTCGGTGACCCTTTCGGAGGGGCACACCCCGATGCTGCCGCTCGGGGAGCGGGTTCACGCCAAGCTCGACTTCCTGATGCCGACGCTGTCCTTCAAGGACCGGGGCGCGGTGATGCTGGCGGAACTGGCCCGGCGGCTGGCACCGGAGCGGGTGGTCGCGGACAGCAGCGGGAACGCCGGGACGTCGGTGGCGGCGTACTGCGCGCGGGCCGGTCTGGGTTGTGAAGTTTTCGTGCCCGAGGGCACCTCGGAGAAGAAGACCGGGCAGATGCGGGCGCACGGGGCGGCGGTACGGGTCGTGCCGGGCGGCCGCGAGGCCGCGGCGGAGGCCGCCCGGGCGGCGGCGGACGGGCCCGGCGTCTTCTACGCGAGCCACGTCTTCAACCCGTACTTCCTGCACGGCACCAAGACGTACGTGTACGAGATCTGGGAGGCCCTCGGGGGCCGGCTCCCCGAGGTGCTCGTCGTCCCCGTCGGCAACGGCACGCTGCTGCTGGGCGCCGCGCTGGCGGTGGAGGAGCTGGGCCGGCGCGGGGTGCGGGCGCCGGCGCTGATCGGGGTACAGGCGGAGGCGGTGTCGCCGCTGGCGGCGGCGTTCGCGGCGGGGGCGGAGGAGGCGGAGCCGGTGCGGCAGCGGCCGACGGTGGCCGAGGGCATCGCGATCCCGGCGCCGCCGCGGGGCCGCCAGATCCTGGCGGCGGTACGGAAGTCGGGCGGCACGATCCTGACCGTCCCGGACGCCCGCATCCGCGAGGCCCAGCGGGACCTGGCCCGCCGGGGCCTGTTCGTGGAACCGACGGCCGCCGCCTGCTGGGCGGCGGTGGGCCCCGCCGCGGAAGCGGACCCCCTCCACGGCCGCACGGCGGTCCTCCCCCTGTGCGGCGCGGGCGCCAAGTCGGGCCTGGCGTAGGCCGTCGCCGGCGCCGTACGGGGCGTCCACGTCGGAAAACCGCCAGCCGGTCCCGCCGGGTTCTGCTGGACTACCCCCATGACCGCCGCACATGACAAGGCCATCGCCTTCACCGCCCTGCACACCCCCCTCACCCCGCTCCCCCTCGCCAACGCCTGGGACGTCGCCAGCGCCCGCATCGTCGAGGCCGCCGGGGCGTCCGCCGTGGCCACCACCAGTGCCGGCGTCGCCTGGTCGCTCGGGGCGCCCGACGGGGACGCGCTCGCGCGGGACCGGGCCCTCGACCTGATCGCCCGCGTCGCGGCCGCCGTCTCCGTGCCCGTCACCGCCGACATCGAGGGCGGGTTCGCCGCCGACGCCGCCGGGGTCGGGGAGACCGTCGCCGGGGTGCTGGCCGCCGGGGCGGTCGGCATCAACATCGAGGACGGCACCCGCGCCCCCGCCGAGCAGGCGGAGCGCCTGGCCGCCGCCCGGGCCGCCGCCGACGCGGCCGGGGTCCCGCTGTACATCAACGCCCGCGTGGACACCTACCTCTTCGGCCTCGGCGAGAGCGCGACCCGCCTCGACGAGACCCTCGCGCGCGCGTCCGCCTACCTCGCCGCCGGCGCCACCGGCGTCTTCGTGCCCGGCGTCACCGACCCCGCCGTCATCGCCGAGCTGGCCCGGGGCATCGACGCCCCGCTGAACGTCCTCGTCGGCCCCGGCGCCCCCTCCGTCGCCGAGCTGGGCGCCCTCGGCGTGGCCCGCGTCAGCCTCGGCTCCTGGGTGGCGGAGGCCGCGTACGCCGTCGCCCGCCGCGCCGCCGAGGAACTGCTCGCCGGCGGAACCTACGGCTCCCTCGGCGACGCCCTCCCGTACGGCGAGCTGAACGCCCTGCTCAAGGGGTGAGAAAACCGGGAAGCATGCATGCGCCACCGACCGTAGGATCCGGCCATGGGCACCTCGATACCGGCCGAGAAGGCTGACATGGCGGCACCGCAACCGGCACCGGCACCGGCACCGGCACCGGACGCGGCGGCGCCGCGCCGCAGGATCAGCGGTGCCGTCTGGGCCGCCCTCGCGGTGGTGTACGTCGTCTGGGGCTCGACCTACCTCGGCATCCGGATCGTCGTGCAGACCATGCCGCCCTTCCTCTCCGCCGGGGCCCGGTTCCTCACCGCCGGGCTGGTCCTGGCCGGGATCGTCGCCTGGAGGTTCGGGCCGTCCGCGCTGCGCGTCACCCGCGCGCAGCTCGGCTCGACGGCGGTGGTCGGCCTGCTGCTGGTGCTCGGCGGCAACGGCCTGGTGGTGCTGGCCGAGACCGCGGTGCCGTCCGGGCTGGCCGCGCTGCTGGTGGCGTCGGTGCCGATGTGGGTGGTGGTGCTGAGGGCCGCCACCGGCGACCGGCCGCCGGCACGGACGCTGGCCGGGGTGCTCGTGGGACTCGCGGGGCTCGCGGTGCTGACCAGCCCGGGGCTCAGCGGGGAGGTCCGGTTGTGGGGCGTGCTGCTGGTCGTGGCGGGCGCGCTCGCCTGGTCGCTGGGTTCCTTCTCGGCGGGGCGGCTGCCGATGCCCGGCAACGCCTTCACCGGCAGCGCGTACCAGATGCTGTGGGGCGGGGCCGCCCAGGCGCTGGTCGGGCTGGCGCGCGGCGAGCAGCGCGGTCTGGACCCGGGCTCCTTCTCCACCGCGTCCTGGCTGGCGCTGGGTTACCTGGTGCTCATCGGGTCGGTCGTCGGGTTCACCGCGTACGCGTGGCTGCTCCAGGCGGCTCCGCTGTCGCTGGTGGCCACGTACGCGTACGTCAATCCGGTGGTGGCCGTGGTGCTCGGCGCGCTGGTCCTGGACGAGCCGGTCACCCTGCCGATCGCGCTCGGCGGCGCGATCGTGGTGGCGGCGGTGGGCGTGATCGTCAGCACCGAACGCCGGAAGTAGCGCCCGGGGCGGCCCGGTCCGGGGTTCAGCCGCGCGCCGCCGCCTCGTAGAGGGCCTTGGCCTTCTCGTCGTACAGCGCCGCCGTGGAGTCCACGTCGGTGTCCCCGCCGCTCAGCACCCCGATGAGCCGTCCCGGCTGTCCCGTGCCGCCGCGGTCGGCGATCCAGGGGCTGCCGCTGGTGCCCGTCCAGAAGCCCGCGCAGCTGATGTACAGCATGTCGGGGTCGTCGGTGTCGTGGCGGGTCTGGGTGGTGCAGGAGACGGGCTTGTTCTGCGGGTTGTGGTCGGACTCCGGGTAGCCGACGACGGTGACCTCGCGCTCGTACCCGGAGGTCCAGTCCGGCTTGGGGGCCTCGCCCTGCCCGACCCGCTGCTGCAGGCTGCGTCCTTCCCCGTCCGGCTCGACGGTGAGGAAGGCGTAGTCGGCGGTCTCGTCGCCCCACTTCGTCCAGCGTTCGTCCACGTGGATCGAACGGACCTTCCACACCCCGAGGGGGTGGGTGCCCGAGCCCTCGCCGGAGAAGGCGGGGGCGAAGGAGAGCTCGCCGATGGCGAGTCCGTCGTGCGCGACCTCGCCGGGCCTGCCGTCCTCGCCGGCCGGGGCGACGCAGTGCGCGGCGGTCGCGACGACGTTGCCCCGGGGGCTGTCGACCACGCTGGCCGTGCACCAGTGCTCCCCGTTCGCCATGAGCACGCCGACGGTGGGGAAGGGGTGCACCGGCTGCTCGCCGGACGCCCCGAGGAGCACGACGGCGCACGCCGCCACGATCCCCGCGGCGGCGGCCGCCGCCGTCGCCCCCTTCACCACCGGGGTCACTGCACGCCGGGATCGGGTGTCGGTCCCTGCATCACCTTGCTGATCCACTCCAGGGAGCCCTCCCTCATGCCGCGTACATACGATTTTCCGTTGTGCTCACCATCCTGGATCACCTGGAGCCGGGTGTGCACGGGGCCCCTGCCGTACTCCCTCATGAACTTCTCGGCCAGTTCGCGGCCGCTCTCCTTGGTGCCGATCTGGAAGTTGATGTAGACGTCGGGTCCGCCCTCCCCGATCAGCTTGTCGGCGAGCTTCTCGGGGTTGTTCGCGTCCATCTCCGCCTGGTGGCCCTTCCACAGCGGGGAGTCGGGGACGATGTCGACGCCGCTGGCGATGGCCGCCTTGAAGCGGTCGGGGTATTTCAGGACGTGCTTGAAGGCGCCGAACCCGCCCGAGGAGGAGCCCATGAAGGCCCAGCCGTCGCGGGAGGTGAAGGTGCGGAAATTGGCCTTGGTGAAATCCGGGACGTCATCGGCCATCCAGGTGCCCATCTTGGGCTCTCCGGGGATGTCGGAGCCGTCGAAGTGGTGCTTGGTGTCGGCGTTGATCACGGGCATGACCAGGATGAAGGGGAGGCTGGTGCCCTTCTTGACCCCGTCGATCACGGCCTGCTGGAGGCCGAGGCCGGGGCCCGTGCCCCAGTAGTTCTTGGGGTAGCCGCGGCCGCCCGGCAGGGAGATCAGCACCGGGAAGCCGCTCTTGGCGTACCGGGGGTCGTCGTACTCCTTGGGGACCCACACCCACACGTCACCCGTGAAACCGGACTTCTTGCCGGTCAGGGTGGTCATCGCGATCTGCGTGCCGTCCGGCAGCCGGCTGGTGCGGACGAATTCGGCCTTGGGGCCGGTGGGCATCAGCACCCCGGGGCGGATGTCCTCGGCGGCCGCCGACTCCTGGATCTTGCCGAAGGAGACCGGGTCCCCCATGTCGGAGAAGAGGCCGAACGCGTACCCCGCGCCGCCCCCGCCGGCGAGGAGGATGGCGAGGCCGCCGCCGATCAGGATCTGCCGCTTCCGCGGGCGGCGGCGGGGGCGACGGCCGCCCTCGGTCGCGGGGCCGCCGTCGCCGCCTTGCTGCTCATACTGCACGGATTTGTTCCCGTTCCATCTCCGGCGCCCTGGTTGGGCGTGGGTCGGACCGATAGGTCCCCCTTATCGCTTCTACAGAGGTGTGAACGACCGTAGGGGTTGCCTGGGACCGGGGCGACGTGGCGAGGGCCACGTGGCGGACGCCTGTACGGACGGGGGACGGGGGCGGGACGGGGCGCGGCCGGGCAGGACGGCCGGGGGCGGGGGTGCGGCTCAGCCGGCCTCGGGCTTCGGGCCCTTCATCACCTTGCTGATCCACTCCAGCGAGCCCTCCTTCATGCCGCGCACGTAGTGCCAGCCGTTGTGCTCGCCGTTCTGGATGTCCCGGATGGTCGTCTTCACGGGGCCCTTGCCGTACTGCTGGACGAACTTGGTCATCCGGTCCTTGCCGGACTCCTTGGTGCCGACCTGGAAGTTGATGTAGACGTCCGGGCCGCCCGTCTTGATCAGCTTGTCGGCGAGCTTCTCCGGGTTGTTCGCGTCCATCTCCGCCTGGTGGCCCTTCCACAGCGGGGAGTCCGGGACGATCTCGCCGCCGCTGGCGATCACGGCCTTGAAGCGGTCCGGGTACTGCAGGACCGTCTTCATCCCGACGAAGGCGCCGGAGGAGGAGCCCATGAAGGCCCAGCCGTCGCGGGACTTGTACGTACGGAAGTTGGCGCGGGCGAAGTCCGGGACGTCCTCGGCGATCCAGGTGCCCATCTTGGGCTGGCCGGGGATGTCGGCGCCGTCGTAGTAGTACTTGTTGTCCGGGTTGAGCACCGGCATGATCACGACGAAGGGCAGGCTGGTCCCGGCCTGGACGCCCTCGCTGATGGCCTTCTGCAGGCCCAGGCTGCGGTCCGACCAGTAGTTGGCCGGGAAGCCGTTGCCGCCGGGGAGGGCGATGAGGACCGGGAAGGCGCTCTTGGCGTACTTCGGGTCGTCGTACTCCTTGGGGGCCCAGACCCAGACGTCCCCTTCGAAGCCCGACTTGGCGCCGGCGAGGCGGGTCTTGGCGATGATCGTGCCGTCGTCCAGCTTGGTGGTCTGCTTGAACTCCGACCTCGGGCCGGCGGGCAGCTGTACGTCCGGGTCGCCGGTGGGCGTGGGCGAGGCGGAGGGGGTCGCGCCCTTCTTCGGGGATCCGCCGTCGGTGGCGGCGGCGGGGTGGGACGCGCCGAAGCTGACGGCCTGGCCGTTGCCGTCGAACCACTCGTTCACGTAGGCGGCGTAACCCCCGCCTCCCAGGGCCAGTGCGCAGACGACGCCCGCGCTGATCCATATCGCGCGCCGTGACTTCCTGCGGCCCCTCGCCCCCTCGGGCTCATGGCCGGCCGACTGCTGCGGGTACTGGTGCACGAACTTCGCTCCGAACGGTCTCGACTGCCCCGGGACGGGACAGCACAGCGGACATCCCCTTGGTTAGTCCTGATGAGCGAATTCTGCGGATCGTTCCAAATTCCCGCAAAAACTTCCCCCGAACAGCGGGTTTCGGTTCGGTCACTTCAGGGCGTCGAGTACCTCCGCGCACCGTCCCAGCAGGGCGATGAGCTGGTCACGCTCCTGCGGGGTGAAGGCGGCGGCGAGGGCCGTCTCCACGCGGACGGCGCCCGCGTCGGCGAGCTCCATCGCGGCGCGGCCCTCGACGGTGAGCCGGGTCTCCAGGACGTTGCGGTGCCATTCGTGCGGGGTCCGCTCGACGAGCCCGCGCTCGTGGAGGTTCTTCAGCACGGTGTTCATCGTCGGCGCGGTGACCCCGCAGAGCCGGGCGAGGGCCGCGGCGGAGATCCCCGGCTTCTCGGCGAGCCAGAGCAGGGCCGCGTACTGCGGAACCGTTACTGCGGCCGGCCTGCAGGCGGTGGTCTTCGCCGCGATGAGCGCCTGCTCGGCGCGCTTGACGTGCGAGCCGATGCGCTCCTCGGGGGGCATGGAGGTCATTGCCGCATCTTAAGACCTTGCCAAGGATTAGAACCCTAATTACTCTTCGAACTCACTCACTCAAAAGGATGCACTCATGCGCAAGCTGTCATACGTCCTGCCCACCGCCGCCCTGCTGGCCCTGGCCACGGCGCTCACCACCGGCGCGGCCCCCGGCCCGGCCCGCGTGTCCACGGCGTTCACGCTCCCCGGTGCGAAGGTCTACCCCGAGGGCATAGCCGCAGACTCCCGCACCGGCACGGTGTACGTCGGCTCGTACGCGGACGGCACCGTCTACCGCGCCCGCCCCGGCGCCCGTGCGGCCGAGGTGTTCCTGCCCTCCGGCACCGACGGCCGGCACACGGCCAACGGCCTGCGCGTCGACGCCCGCGGCCGCCTGTGGGTCACCGACTCCACGGCCGGCGTCGCGGTCTACGACACGGCGACGGGAGAGCGCCTGGCGCACTTCGAGGTCGCGGACACCGCCACCCCGCACTTCGTCAACGACCTGACGATCACCCCCGACGGCACCGCCTACCTCACGGACAGCTTCCGCGCGGTGATCTACCGGGTCACCCCGGCCCAGCTCCGGGCCGGCTCGGGCACCCTGACCGCGGCCTACGACCTGAGCGGGCAGATCACCCCCGGGCCGCCCGGCAGCGTCTCCCTCAACGGCATCACCGCCGACCCGGCCGGCCGCTACCTGCTGACGGTCGACATGACGGCGGGCGAGCTCCACCGCGTCGACCTCGCCACCGGCGCCCTCAGCCGGGTCACCCTCACGGGCGGCGACCTCAAGGCCGCCGACGGCCTCGACCTCGCCCCCGGCGGCACCCTCCGGGCGGCCCACAACACCAGCAACACCCTGACCCGCTGGCAGCTCACCCCGGACGGCACCCGCGCCCGGCTGCTCCACACCCTCACGGACCCGGACCTCCAGATCCCCACCACCCTGGCCCGCACCCCGGGCCGCACCCTGGTGGTCCGCTCCCAGTTCGACAAGGGCGGCCCGCTGACCCCCTCGACGGGCACCCCGACGACCTTCTCGGTCGCCTCGGTCCGGGGACTGTAGGCCCGCGCCCCCGCGCCGCGGGGGCCGGGACCCCGGCCCCCGCGGGACGGCACCGGCCGCAGAACCGATACATCGGACCGTCTCTGACCGACCGCCCGCCAACTCCCCTCCCCCGTGCCAGGCTTGACGCTTCGACCGCGCACTCCCGCAAGGAGTCCACCCTTGTCCAAGCTCCAGTCCTTGCTGACCGCGAACCAGCTCCGCTACCTCAAGACGGCTGCCCGGAACGGCTCGTACCAGATACTCCTCGGCGCGGGCGCCAGCCACGGGGCGCGCAACCGGCACGGCACGGTGCCGATGGCCAAGGCCCTGGTGAAGGCGCTCGCCGAGGAGTACCGGCAGGTTCCGATCAACACCGAGGAGGACACCCTGTCGCGCGCCTACCAGCGCGCGGTCCTCGGCACCTCCCCGGAGGCGGTGTGGCGGTTCCTCAAGAAGGTCTTCGGGGAGGTCGAACACTCCGCGTGGTTCACCGACCTGATCTGCCTGCCCTGGCGGCGCGTGTGGACCCTCAACGTCGACGACGCCGTCGAACAGGCCTACCGCTCCAGCCCGCTCGCCCCGTACCGGCCCGCGCGGACGATCTCCTGGGACGACAGCTTCTCGGAGACCGGCGATCTGGAGGTCATCCACCTCCACGGCCACATCATCGACGCCAAGCCGCGCAAGCTGATCTTCTCCCTCTCCGAGTACCAGGCGGCCGCCCAGAAGCACGTCGTCTGGGACGGGGTCCTCGCCTCGGCCATCGGCGCCAAGCCCCTCGTGGTCGTCGGCGCCCGGCTCCTCGACGACCCGGACGTCGAGCGGCTGCTGACCCGCAACCGCCCCACCGCGCCCGCACCCTCCCTCGTCGTCGACCCCTACATCTCGCCCGAGAACGAGTGGGAGCTGAAGAAGTACGGCTTCATCGTCTACAAGGGCACCGCCGAGGAGTTCACCGGGGACTGGCTGGCCCACGTCGGGCTGGACAAGGGGGCGCTGCTGGAGCTGGCGCAGAGCGAGCGGCTGAGCGTCCCGCAGGTGCAGGAACTCCAGACCAACCACCCGGGGCCGCGCCCCAACACCCACCGCTACCTCGACGGCGACGAGCCCCTGTGGTGCGACGCCGTCGACGACCTGGTGGCCCCGCTCTCCTGGATGCAGGAGGTCTCCCGGTCCATCGCGAACTGGGCCGCCTCCGAGGAGCACCGGCCGGGGATCCACCTCATCTACGGGGCCCGCCTGACCGGGGTCTCCAGCGGACTGCTGTGGATCGCGAGGAACGCGCGGCAGGCCGGCGTCCGCTCGTACCTCTTCGACCGGTCGGGGCGTTTCGACGTGCAGCGGCTGGTCGACAAGTTCAGCGGCCACGGCCCCTCCGTCCTCTTCATCGACGGCGCGGCCGACTTCGCCGACGACATCGACCAGCTGCTCAGCGAGGCCGGGCTGGAGGGCACCGCGGAGATCTACGTGGTGGCGGCGGAGCTGCCGGGCCGCAACCTCCAGCTGGAGGCCCGCCTCGTCGGGGCGTACGAGGAACGCATGACGGCGGCCGTCCCGGGCCGGCTCCAGCGCCGGGACGCGGAGACGCTCGTCGCCAAACGCGAGAAGCTCGGCCGGCTCGGGAAGCTGGAGGACATGGACAACCGGCAGCGGGTCGGGCACTTCATGGGCCGCGACGTCTTCTCGGCGATGATGGAGCTGGAGTACGGGGTCGGCTTCCGCAAGCGCATGGAGCAGGAGATCTTCTCCCTGGACGCCGACTGGAAGAAGTCCCTGATCCTGCTGCTGTCCATCGCCAGCCGCGGCCGCAACTCGGTCAGCGTGCTGGAGTGCGCCAAGGCCCTGCGCGTCTCCTCGGACACGATCGTCCGGGCGGTCCAGCGCAGCAGCAACCTCGGCTCCTTCATCGAGATCCGCGGCGACATCCTCGTGGCCCGGCAGCGGGACCTGCTCATGGACCACATCGTCACGTCCATGGGCACCGGCGGCGCCCTCACCTCCCTGCGGGAGTGCATCCAGAACCTGGCGCCCCTGGTCAACCAGGACAGCCTGCGCGTCCGCAACCGTGCCGCCATGCTGGTCCGCTACGCGATGACCCAGAAGCTCCTGACCAGCATGTTCCCGAACGCCGACGTGGAGCTCTTCTACGAGAAGCTCCGCTCCCAGTTCGGCGACTGGAACGCCCGCTACTGGGAGCAGCGGGCGATCCACGCGAAGCACCAGAACGACTGGTCCCGCGCCGAGTCCTTCGCCGAACGGGCGGTCAACCTCCTGGACGACGCCTTCACCCGGACCACCTGCGGCACCATCCTGATCAACAAGGCCCACTACTTCGCCACCCAGGGCGACAACCGCTGGCAGGAGTTCTACCTCCGCGGCAAGAACCACTTCGACCTGGCCCTGTCCGCCGACCGGGCGAACGGGGTGACGGCCTTCGCGTTCCTCCAGTCGGCGATGTCCCTGGCGGAAACCGCCCGCGAGTCCGCCGTCCGGGACTGGGACGGCCCCCTGGCGGACCTCCTCGACGAGTGGCAGCAGATCTACAGCGGCCTGCGCCTCCTCCTGGGCGGCAACCTGGCCCTGGACTCGGTCCGCCAGGCCGAGGCCCTCTCCCGCCGCTGGACGAAGCTCACGAAGGCCTGACCGCCCCGCCCCTCGCCCCTGCCCTCCGCCCTCCGCCCTCCGGCCGAGCCCGCCCGCTCGGCCGGTCGCCCGTCACCGGGTGTCAGTGGCGGCTGTTTCCATGGCGCCATGAGCGCCGTGCACACGACCGCCGCCCTCCTCCCCGACCCCGCCGCGCTCCGCGCCCGTCTGCGCGCACTGGCCGTACTGGACACGGCGATCGGCGACGACCCGTGGTCCGCCCGCTACTCCTTCGACCCCGCCTGGGGACCCCGGCGTGGAGGCGGCCCTGATGCGGATCGGCTCGGGGGACGAGTTCTCGGTGCTCTTCGCCCCGGCCGGCGTGCTCGTGCGCGGCTTCGACCACGAGTCGCCGATGAGATCGCACCTGGTACGCCCCCGACGACGTGAAACTCGTCGTGGAGGTCGTCTCCCCCGAGTCCGCGCACCGCGACCGCACGGTCAAACTCCGCAAATACGCGGAGACCGGCATTCGGCACCACTGGTGCATCGAGGACGAGGACGGCTCGCCTGTCGTGCACGTCTACGAGCTCGACGGACCGACCGGCAGATCGCGCCCGCTGGGATCTTCCGCGGATCACTCCAGCGCCTGGTGCCCTTAGAGATCACCCTGAACCTCGGCAAGCTCACACCACCCCGCCGCAGCTGAACGCCTGCACACAACGGTGCGGGCCTTGCCGGAACCCGCCACCGTCCTGCGCCCTGAGGTGCAGGCCGCGCTTCGGAAGATCCCTCGTGACATGGCGCTGCGCATCCTTGCCAGGCTGACCGAGCTGGAGACCGACCCTCTCGGCGTCAACACCACCGCACTCGTGTCCCAGCCCGAGAGGCGCCGTCTGCGCGTCGGCGACTACCGCATCGTCTACACGATCGACAACGGAGAGCTGGTGGTCTGGGTCGTGCACGTCGGGCACCGCTCCACCGTTTACGACACAGCAGGGTGACGACGAAGGGGCCGGCTCCCGGAGGAGTCGACCCATCGGGGCCGGCGGGCACAACAATTTACTACCGTTGGTAGGATCGGCATCATGAGTAGTAGCAGGAAGTATTCGATCAGCCTGCCCGAGGACCTCGCCGAAGCCGTGCGCGCCCACGTCGGCCCTGGCGGCTTCTCCGCCTACGTCGCAGAGGCCCTCGAACAACGGGTCGCCATGGACAAGCTCCGGCAGATCGTCGCCGACTTCGAGACCGACAATGACGAGCTCACCCGCGAAGAGGTCGAGGCGGCCCGCGCTCTGCTGCGCCATGACCACCGGCAGGCCGGCGGGGCCGCTGCCTGATGCCCGGCACGCTACTGCTCGACTGCGAAGGCCTGTCGAAGCTCTACCGCAAGGACCGCACTGTCGTGGCTCTGCTCCAAGCGGCATCGGAAGAAGGCGTCCGCGTGGCGACGAGCGCCATGACCACCCTTGAGGCCGACTACGAGCGCATCCACCCCGCCCGCATCAAGTGGGTCCTCTCCCGCATCGACGTTCGCGACGTCACCAAGGAGGTCACCGACCAGGCCGCCGCCCTCCTTCGCACCCACCATCTCCATGGCCACAAGTACGCCATCGACGCCGCCTTCGCCGTCATCGCTCGCAACGCACCCCGGCCCGTCACCGTCCTCACGTCCGACCCCGAGGATCTGACGCTCCTGTGCGGCCCTTCCGTGGAAGTCGTCAAGGTCTGAGGCATCTCACGCCGACAGGACCTGCCACTGCCCCCCATCACGGGGCGAGGGCTCCCTGCGGACAGAAGGTTGCGCCCGACCCGCCAACAAGCGGGTTGGGCACAGCTCTTGACGAGACGTCACACGTTGAAGCCGAATGCCTGCGGCCCAATCCTGACCTGCGACGCAGCCGAACACAGCGCCTTGACCAGGCATTTCCCCGCTGGCGAGCGTTGAGTCCCGACGGCTGCCTACGAGTGTCCCGCGACCGTCTGCGGACTGGCGGGCCGCCACTGGCCTCGCCGCGGCCCCCGCCTTGATTCCGACCTGCTACGCCCCTGTGGTCGGCCATCCGGCCCAGGTGGCCACCCCCACCCCTTCGAGGCAAAGGCCATCCGTTCGGACGCCATATTGCGCTATGGTATTTGTATGGCTAGCAAGAAGGTGACCATCACCCTTGATGAATCCCTGGTCGAAGCCCTGGCGGGCGCAGCCAAGGAAGAGGGCATCCCTCTCTCCCGACTCGTCGCCGGAGCGGCTGAGCGCGAACTGCGGCTTCGGGCGGGCCGAGCCGTCATAAGGGAGTGGCAGGCCGAGCACGGCGCCTTCACCCCGGAGGACCTCGCCGCTGCCCGCGCAGACATGGCCGCCGCCGACGCGGAACACCTCGGCGCTTCCGGGGCCTCGGCCGCGTGAACATCCCCTACCTGTACGACGCCGGGGCGCTCATCGCCATCGACAACAACGACCGGCGCATGTGGGCCCGCCACAGCTTGGCCCTCGAAGACGGCCGGGACATCCACGTCCCCTCCATCGTCGTCAGCCAGGCCTGGCGGGACTCACGCCGCCGGGTACGGCTCGGTAGGTTCCTCGCCGGATGCGACGTCGTGCCGGTCGGCCTGGAAACCGCCAAGACCGCAGGCGTGCTGTGCGGCAAGGCCGGCACGGCCGATGTCGTCGACGCCACCGTCGTCGTCATGGCAGCCAGTCTCGGCGCGATCATCTGGACCTCCGACCCGGACGACATCCACGCCCTCATCGACGCCCTGGACGTCAAGCCCGCTCCTGTCATCCGCACTGTCTGACCTCCGAGCCCCAGCTCAGGGGCCACCCAGAGCCTGTTCACCTATCGCGGCCTGACCTGTGACTTCAGCGTTATCTGCTCGTACCGTCACGCCCCGAGACGCTGATAGCGCTTCCAGCAGTCATCGGTGGAAACCAACCACCTCCGTACAGATACTCAATGCAGTCTCGCCGCCTGGGCATGGACGGCCTCCTTGTCGATAGCACCAGGAGCATGCGTTCCAGTGGGGGGCGACCAGCTGCACGCCCAGCGAGGCAACAAACGCTCCACCACTTGCGACGACGCTCGCCGGCGCTCTCGCAGACCAGCGGAGCACTGCATCTCCTCGGGGTCGCGCCCCCTTCTGCGGACTGTTGCGGACAGCACAATGGCCTGACCCGCGTTCCCGCAGGTCAGGCCATCTATGGGTATGCGACTACACGTTGAAGCGGAATGTCTGCGGCCCGAGTCTGACCTGCGGCGGATCCCTGTAAGGGTCCCTGACCAGGCGTTTCTCCGTTGGTGAGCGTTGGGTCCCGACGGTCGCTTACGGTGTCCTGCGGACTGTCTGCAGACTGGCCTACGGGGTCTCGACGGAGTCGAGGTGCCTGCGCAGCTCCGCCGCGATCTCTTCCTCCCCACCCTCGGCCGGCAGCGGCGAACCAGACGAGGTGCGGTGCGGGCACAAAGGAGTCCCGAAGCCACCGCGCGAAGACAGCGGCTTCGCCTGCGGTCACGTCGGTCAGAGTGATGTAGGCGTAGTCGGGCTTAGGCATCGACGCCGTCCCGTCGATCCATACGCCAGGCGCCAGCTCGATCTCGAAATCGAGGACGGGCACACTGTGGATCCCCGAGATCCGACACTCCACGGCCGGCTCTTGGAACGCCTCTCTCAGAGCCCTCTCCAGAGACTCGGCCGTGGCTCGCCAAGCTCCGCCGTCGCCCTGGGGCGGGTAGAAGGCAAAATTGGTTCGGATATTCCGTTCAGTGGGCACGGTCTTCCTCTGTCTCACGGCACGTATCGCGTCGAGCCCGGCGTACCCGACATCGCCATCATGGACTGCCAGTAGGCAGCGTTGTCCTTGCTGTTCGTGACAATCTCCAGCCCCCGTATCTCGCTGTTCGCGGGGTTTTCCATTGCTTGCTTGTACCGGACCAGCTCCTTCTCGTCACCGGCGTACATGGAGTCGATGACGGGATCCCAAGCAATCTTTCCCTGCGAGTCCACCTTGATCGGTTTGGTCAGAATCTCTTCCAAGCGGTCAAGGGATCGGAAGCTCTTCTTCTTGCAGTCGGGATCACGAACGTGCTTCGCCTCGACGAGGTATCCGTCAACGGGCCGTATGCCGTCCACCATCAGTCCACGGTTCTTCCCGGCGCCAGGCGTGAGCGAGTTCATCCACGTACGGAACTGCTGCTGCTCCGAGGCCGTGAGTAGCTTGGTAGTACCGGGCACCGGGGCAATGGGATCAGCGAACGGGATGCCGGGGTCGACAGAGTTGACCATCGGCAGGAGTGCAGGGGTCCCCTACGACGCGAGCCTGATCGGCAAGGGAACGGGCAGGCGGATGAGCGGGGGCAGGAACGGCACCCCGGGGAGCCCCGGAGCCGCCGGGCCTCCTGCATCGGGGAGCGTGACTCGCGCTGCGGAAGAGTCGAGGGCGTGGGCGACGTCTCCCAGGTCGTGTATCCAGGAGTCGCCGAGAACGGCATCGTGCAGCCCGCCGTCGTAGCCGTTGCCTCCGAACATGGGTGTGTCCCAGGGCATGTCCACTTCGAACAGGTCGTTCTTGTGGTCCCGGATCTTCGCTTTGGCGGCCTCCACGTGATCGGCGTACCGAGCACACGCCTTTGCCAGCTGAGAGCACGCGGCCACCAGGTTCGTAACCAACGGCTCGTCCTGCTGCGCCTTTGCTGGAGGGCAGGTAAGACCCACACAGTGCTTGAAGTACGACTGGAAGGCATCCGCTACCTCCCCCGAGTGCGCTCTACTTGCGGTCGAGGCGTAGGTCTGGGCATCTTCCAGGAGCCGCTGCAAGAGGGAGCCGGCGTGCTGCCAGGACCGACCAACGGCGCGGATCTTCTCCGGTGAACCACGGAACCGGTCGCTACGTCCTGCTGGCGCGCACTGGTCGTACCAAGCGGTTTCGCCCACCACTCCGGGGAGCTCCTGCCCGAGGCCGAAGCAGCTCTCCGTGCAGTCGGCGCCCGGGTCACCCATGCCCACAGTCAGGTCGACCTGTTTCCCCAGGAACGCCGACGCCGTGCGGCTCTCCTGAGCCATGAATTCACGGGCATTACGCATCAGACCACGGCTCGTGGCCCCGAGGATGTAGGAGCTGAATCCCATCTTGTCCAGAGCTGTGGACGCCGCTGGCGCGTAGACCTTGGCAAACGAGCGTCCTGCGTCGTCGTCACCGGCCATCCCCTGCTGCAGTGCCAGCTCATGCCCCAGCGCGATGAACTCCAAGTCAGGCGCAAGCCCACTCACGACGCCCCTCCCCACCGCAGACGTGAACGATCAAGCCAACGCACGAATACGGCGACGTCTGCGCGACACTGCGCCTACGGTTCGAAGGCCCCAGCGGCGTACTGCTTCCCCCCTCCGGGTCGACCCGATCTGCGGACTGTTGCGGACAGCACCACGCCCTGACCCGCGTTCTAGCAGGTCAGGGCGCCTCTAGGGATGCGATCAGACGTTGAACCGGAACGCCGAGCGCAGAGCTACGACCTGTGGAAACGCCGTTTCGGACGGGCCTCTCCCAGCACCATCCCAGCACGGTCGGTCAGTAGTGGTACCGAGCCGCGAGAATGACGATCTCCTTGTCGGTCACCAGGTAGACGAGGCGGTGCTCGTCGTCGATCCGCCGCGACCACGCGCCAGGCAGGTGGTACTTCAAAGGTTCGGGCTTGCCGATCCCCGAAAACGGGTCACGCCTGACGTCCTCGATGAGCTTGTTGATCCGGGCGAGCATCTTGCGGTCGTTCTTGAGCCAGGACGTGTAGTCCTCCCAGCCCTGATCCTCGAAGACAAGCCTCACGCGGCACCCGCACCAGCGTCTGCCGAGTCCGGATCGATCAGCTCCCGCTCCGACACATTGACGTGGGCCAGGGCGTTCTCGTACGCCTTGAGCAGCCGGCGGGCGTTCGCCGGGGAGCGCAGCAGGTACGAGCCCTCGCGCAGCGCCGCGTAGTCCTCGGCCGAGACGAGCACGGCGTTGCCGTGCTTCGAGACGATCTCGATGGCCTCGTGGTTCTCGTTGACCTTCTTGATCAGCGGAAAGAGTTCCTTGCGGGCTTCGCTCGCGGTTATGGACATGACCTGACCTCTTCCCTCAAGTGGTACCTAATAACGTACCACTCTCGGCGCCACCCAGGGGGAGAAATGCCTGACGGGCTGTCAGTTATCCCGGCACGGGAAAAAGCCAAGGGCCCACCTCCGAGGAGGTGGGCCCTTCTGACCTGCAGGTTTGCCCAGTGAGCGACGTGGTGCTAATTCACACGCTCAGACGTTGAAGCGGAACTCGACCACGTCGCCGTCCTGCATGACGTAGTCCTTGCCCTCCATGCGGGCCTTGCCCTTCGCGCGGGCTTCCGCGACCGAGCCGCAGTCGACCAGGTCCGCGAAGGAGATGACCTCCGCCTTGATGAAGCCGCGCTGGAAGTCGGTGTGGATCACGCCGGCCGCCTCGGGGGCCGTGGCGCCCTGCTTGATGGTCCAGGCGCGGGTTTCCTTCGGGCCGGCCGTCAGGTAGGTCTGGAGGCCCAGGGTGGCGAAGCCGACGCGGCCGAGGGTGGCGAGGCCCGGCTCGTCCTGGCCGACCGACTGGAGGAGCTCCAGGGCTTCCTCGTCGTCCAGCTCGGCGAGGTCCGCCTCCAGCTTGGCGTTGAGGAAGATGGCCTCCGCCGGGGCGACCAGGGCGGACTGCTCGGCCTTGAAGGCGTCGTCCGTCAGCTCGTCCTCGTCCACGTTGAAGACGTAGAGGAACGGCTTGGTGGTGAGCAGGTGCAGCTCGTGGAGGAGGTCGCCCTGCTCCGTGCCCTTGGTGATGCCCTGGGAGAAGAGGGTGTCGCCGTTCTCCAGGATCTTCTGGGCCTTCTCGGTCGCCGCCAGGACCGCGACCTTGTCCTTCTGGAGGCGGGACTCCTTCGTCAGCCGGGGGATCGCCTTCTCGATGGACTGGAGGTCGGCGAGGATCAGCTCGGTGTTGATCGTCTCGATGTCGTCCTTGGGCGAGACCTTGCCGTCGACGTGGACGACGTTCTCGTCCTTGAAGGCGCGGATGACCTGGCAGATGGCGTCCGACTCACGGATGTTCGCGAGGAACTTGTTGCCCAGGCCCTCGCCCTCCGAGGCGCCGCGCACGATGCCGGCGATGTCGACGAAGTCGACCGTGGCCGGGAGGATGCGCTGCGAGCCGAAGATCCCGGCCAGGACGGCCAGGCGCTTGTCCGGGACGCCGACGACGCCGATGTTCGGCTCGATGGTGGCGAACGGGTAGTTGGCCGCCAGTACGTCGTTCTTGGTCAGGGCGTTGAACAGGGTCGACTTGCCGACATTCGGCAGGCCGACGATTCCGATCGTGAGCGACACGTTGGCGACTTCCCGTAGCTGAGTGGGGGCGGCGGCCCGGAGTGGGCCGTCGGACAGTTTACTTTCTTCCGATGAGCGCACGTCGTTGTACGCGTGTCCGAGCGGGCTGAGCGCGGCCTCCCGCCTAGGTTGGTGGGGTGGAGCGATACAGGATGCGTTCAGTACGTCACCCGCAGGTGCCCGCGCAGGTCGCCCGGGCGGCGCGCCGGCCCCGGCCCGCGGCCCCGGCCGGGCGGCGGACGCCGCGGCCCAGGCTGACCGGGCTCGGCGGCGGGCTGTTCGCCTGCGTGGCGATGCTGCTGGTCGCGGGGATCTCGTGGCTGCTGTTCGACTCCTCGCTGTTCGCGTACGGGCTGCTGTTCCTGCCCGTGGCGGCCGCGACCGCCCTGTGGGTGCGGCCGGCCGACCTGATCACCGCGCCGGTGTGCGTGCCGATCGCCTTCGCCGCCGGAGTGTGGCCCGTGTCGGGCGGCTCCGGCGGCTTCGGCGGGGAGCTCATGGGGGTGGTGTCGGCGCTGTCCCTGCACGCCGGGTGGCTGTACGCGGGCACGCTGGTCGCGGCGCTGATCGCGCTGGTGCGGCGCGCCGCGCTCAGCGGGCGGCGGCGGGCGGCGCGCCGCGGCAGCAGTTCCGCCGCCTACTGAGTGAGGTCCGTCGCCTACTGAGTGAGGCCGTCGCGCGCGGCCATGGCGGCGCCGACGATGCCCGCGTTGTTCTGGAGCGCCGCGGGGACGATCTTCGCCCGGACGTTCGTGAGGAGGGGGACGAACTTCTCCGGTTTGCGGCTGACCCCGCCGCCCAGGATGAACAGGTCCGGGGAGAACAGCATCTCGACGTGGGCCAGGTACTTGTCTAGCCGGTGCGCCCAGCGCTCCCAGCTGAGGTCCCCGTCCTCCTTGGCCTTCACCGAGGCCCGGGTCTCCGCGTCGTGGCCCTTGAGCTCCAGGTGGCCCAGCTCGGTGTTCGGCACGAGCCGGCCGTCGCGGAAGAGGGCGCTGCCGATGCCCGTGCCCAGGGTGAGCAGGATGACCGTGCCGGGGACGCCGCGCCCCGCCCCGTACGTCATCTCCGCGACGCCCGCCGCGTCGGCGTCGTTGAGGACCGTGACCGGGCGGCCGCCGAGCCGGCCGGAGAGCAGGGCCGCCGCGTCTAGGCCGACCCAGCCCTTGTCGACGTTGGCGGCCGACCTGGTGACCCCGTGGGTGACCACCCCGGGGAAGGTGACGCCGACCGGTCCGTCCCAGGAGAAGTTGCGGATCACCTCGAGTACGCCTCCGGCCACCCCGTCGGGGGTGGCCGGATGTGGTGTCAGTACCTTGTGGCGCTCCTGCGCCAGCTCGCCGCGGTCCAGGTCCACGGGAGCGCCCTTGATCCCTGAACCGCCGATGTCCACACCGAAGATCTGCATGGACTCACCGTACGAACGAGCCGCCGCGCGGGCTACTCGTCGGAGCCCTGGGCCACCAGTTCGGCGGCCTCGGCGCGCAGGTCGCGGCGCAGCTCCTTCGGCAGCGAGAAGGTGATGGACTCCTCGGCCGTCTTGACGATCTCGACGTCCACGAAGCCGCGCCCCGCGAGCCATTCGAGGACCTCCTCGACGAGCACCTCCGGCACCGAGGCGCCCGAGGTCAGGCCGACCGTGGTGACGCCCTCCAGCCAGGCCTCGTCGATCTCGCTCGCGAAGTCGACCAGGTGGGCGGCGCGGGCGCCGGCGTCCAGGGCGACCTCGACGAGGCGGATGGAGTTCGAGGAGTTCTTCGAGCCGACGACGATGACCAGGTCGGCGTCGGCGCCCATCGCCTTGACGGCGGCCTGCCGGTTCGAGGTGGCGTAGCAGATGTCGTCGCTGGGCGGGGAGACGAGCAGCGGGAACTTCGTCTTCAGCGCGTCGACGGTCTCCATCGTCTCGTCGACGGAGAGGGTGGTCTGGGAGAGCCAGACGACCTTGGACTCGTCGCGGACGGTGACCTTGTCGACGTCGTCCGGGCCGTCGACGATCGTGATGTGGTCGGGGGCCTCGCCGGAGGTGCCGATGACCTCCTCGTGGCCCTCGTGGCCGATGAGGAGGATGTCGAAGTCCTCGTTGGCGTACCGGACCGCTTCCTTGTGGACCTTGGTGACCAGGGGGCAGGTCGCGTCGATGGTCGCGAGCTTGCCGCGCGCCGCCTCCTCGTGCACCACGGGGGCCACGCCGTGCGCGGAGAACATGACGATGCTGCCCGGCGGGACCTCCTCCGTCTTCTCGACGAAGATGGCGCCCTTTTTCTGCAGCGTCTGGACGACGTACTTGTTGTGCACGATCTCGTGACGGACGTAGACCGGGGCGCCGTACTGCTCAAGGGCCTTCTCGACGGCGATCACGGCGCGGTCCACGCCCGCGCAGTAACCGCGCGGGGCGGCGAGCAGGACGCGGCGGGAAGCGGGAGCGGGGGCAGTCATACGCTCCATCGTACGGGGGGCTCCAGGAGGCCGGACGTCCCCCGTCCGGCAGAGACTGGGTCGAACGTCCGTCCTCACCGTCCTCCGGAGGAACGATGGCAGCCGCTGTGGATCCCGGTACGGCCGCGCCCGCGGCGCTCCGGCGGAGCCTGGGCTTCCGGGATCTGGTGGTGTACGGGCTGCTCTTCATCGCGCCCATGGCCCCGGTCGGGGTCTTCGGGGCCCTGGACGCCCGGTCGCACGGGGCGGTGGCCCTCGTGTACCTGGCCGCGACCGTCGCGATGGGCTTCACGGCGTTCTCGTACGCGCAGATGGTGCGGGTGGCCCCGCAGGCCGGGTCGGTGTTCACCTATGCCCGCAAGGGGCTCGGGGAGGGGCCCGGGATGGTCGCGGGGTGGATGGCGATGCTCGACTACCTGCTGATCCCGGCGGTGGCGTACCTGTTCTCGGGGATCGCGATGAACGCGCTGGTGCCGGAGGTCTCGCGGTGGGTGTGGACGGCGCTGGCGGTGGCGGTGACGACCCTGCTGAACCTGTGGGGGGTGCGGGCGGCCGCGCGGGTGGGGTTCGCGGTGCTGGCGATGGAGGTCGTGGTGCTGCTCGTCTTCCTGGTGTCGGCGGTGGCGGTGCTGGTGCGGGACGGGGCGCGGCGCGGCTGGCTGTCGCCGCTGACCGGTGACGGCTCGCTGGGTTTCTCGACGGCGGCGGTGGTGGGGGCGGTGTCGGTGGCGGTGCTGTCGTACCTGGGTTTCGACGCGATCGCCTCGTTCGCGGAGGAGGTGACGGGGGGCAGTGCGCGGGTGGCCCGGGCGGTGCTGTTCTGCCTGGCGCTGACCGGGGTGCTGTTCGTGGCGCAGACGTACCTGGCGGCGCTGCTGGCCCCGTTCTCGGCGTCGGAGCTGGCGGCGGACCCGGCGTTGCAGGGGCCGGCGTTCTATACGGCGGTGGAGGCCTCGGTCGGGGGGTGGCTGCACGACCTGGTGGCGGTGAGCAAGGCGGTGGGGGCGGCCTTCGCGGCGCTGGCGGGGCAGGCGGCGGCGGGGCGGCTGCTGTTCGCGATGGCCCGGGAGCGGCGGCTGCCGGCGGCCCTGGCGCGCACCTCGGGCGGTACGCCGAGGGCGGCGCTGCTGGTGGCGGCGGCGGTGACGCTGGTCGCGGCGGTGTGGGCGGCCCGGCGGGACGACGGGCTGGACCATCTGGTGTCGGTCGTGGACATCGGGGCGCTGGTGGCGTTCACCCTGTTGCACGCCTCGGTGGTGGGCTGGTTCGTGGTGCGGCGGGCGGAGGGCCCGCCGAGCTGGGGCAGGCACCTGGTGGCGCCGGTGCTGGGCGCGGCGGTGACCGTCGCCGTGATCGTCGAGGCCTCCCGGACGGCGCAGGTGATGGGGGCGGTGTGGCTGGCGGTGGGGCTGGGGGTGCTGTTCGTGCAGCGTCGCCGCGCGGGTGACGACATCCGGCCCGGGGCCTGAGTCGCTGTCAGCGTCGCCCGTTAGCCTGCCTCCATGGGTCTGAATACGTCGGCTGATGCGCCGCTGCCGGTCGGTCAGGTGTCCCGGCTCATCGGGGGCTGGATCGACCGGCTGGGCCAGGTGTGGGTGGAGGGGCAGATCACGCAGCTGTCCCGGAGGCCGGGGGCGGGGGTGGTGTTCCTGACGCTGCGCGACCCGTCGCACGACATCTCGGTCAGCGTGACCTGCTTCCGCCAGGTCTTCGACGAGGTCGCGGACGTGGTTTCGGAGGGTGCGCGGGTCGTCGTCCTGGCGAAGCCGGAGTGGTACGCCCCGCGCGGGCAGCTGTCCCTGCGGGTCACCGAGATACGGCCCGTCGGCATCGGGGAGCTGCTGGCGCGCCTGGAGCGGCTGAAGCGGTCGCTGGCCTCGGAGGGGCTGTTCGCACTGGAGCGCAAGAAGCCGCTGCCGTTCCTGCCGCAGCTGATCGGGCTGGTGGTGGGGCGTGCCTCGGCGGCCGAGCGGGACGTGCTGGAGAACGCCCGGCGGCGCTGGCCGGCGGTGCGCTTCGAGGTGCGCAACGTGGCCGTGCAGGGGGTGCACGCGGTGCCGCAGGTGGTGCGGGCGGTCAAGGAGCTGGACGCGCTGGACGAGGTCGACGTGATCATCGTGGCGCGGGGCGGCGGGAGCGTGGAGGACCTGCTGCCGTTCTCCGACGAGGAGGTCGTGCGGACGGTCGCGGCGGCCCGTACGCCGGTGGTCTCGGCGATCGGGCACGAGCCGGACACCCCGCTGCTGGACCTGGTGGCGGACCTGCGGGCCTCCACGCCCACGGACGCGGCGAAGAAGGTGGTCCCGGACGTGGGTGAGGAGCTGGAGCGGGTGCGCCAGCTCCAGGGCCGGGGGCTGCGGGCGCTGCGCGGGCTGCTGGAGCGGGAGGAGCGGGGGCTGGCGCACGCGCTGGCCCGGCCGGTGTTCGTCCATCCGCAGCGGATGGTGGAGACCCGGGAGGACGAGCTGGAGGCGCTGCTGGCCCGTAGCCGGCGCACGCTCGGGCACCTGCTGGACCGGGCCGAGTCCGAGCTGGAGCACACCCGGGCGCGGGTGGTGGCGCTGTCGCCGGCGGCCACGCTGGAGCGCGGGTACGCGGTGCTCCAGCGGGCGGACGGGCATGTGGTGCGGGCGCCCGGGGAGGTCGCGGCGGGCGAGGCGCTGCGCGCGCGGGTGGCGGAGGGGGAGTTCGCGGTGAGCGTCCTGGAGGCGGACTCGGGAGCCGCTGGAGACGGACTCGTTCCGGCCGAAAAATCGCTGTAATACACATCTACGATGGGACACGGGAATGACTGAGACCGATACGGCGCTGGGCTACGAGCAGGCCCGTGACGAGCTCGTCGAAGTGGTCCGCAGGCTGGAGGCCGGCGGGACCTCGCTGGAGGAGTCGCTCGCGCTCTGGGAGCGCGGCGAGGAGCTCGCGAAGGTCTGCCGGCACTGGCTGGAGGGCGCACGCGCCCGGCTGGACTCGGCGCTGGCGGCCCGTGAGGCGGCGGAGGCGCAGGACGGCGGGGGCCGCGAGGAGTGATCCGCGTCACCAACACGGAGAGTTAGTTGAAATTTCATCTACTTTCGCCGTAGAGTCGGGGACATCGCTTCAGCTCCGTACAGAAGAAGGCTTAACGATGTCTCTCGTTCTCGATGCCGCTGCTCAGGACCTCCTCTTCCGTGAGGCCCGCACCGCCAACACCTTCACGGACGAGCCCGTCACGGACGAGCAGGTCCAGGCCATCTACGACCTGGTCAAGTACGGCCCGACCGCCTTCAACGCGACCCCGCTGCGCGTCACCCTGGTCCGCTCCGCCGAGGCCCGCGAGCGCCTGGTGAACCTGATGTCGGACGGCAACAAGGCCAAGACGGCCGCTGCCCCGCTGGTCGCGATCCTCGCCGCGGACAACGAGTTCCACGAGGAGTTCGACACCCTCCTGCCGCACTACCCGCAGGTCAAGGACTTCTTCACCGAGCGCCCGTCCCGCGAGGCCTTCGCCGGCCGCAACGCCCTGCTGCAGGCCGCCTACTTCCTCGTCGGCGTGCGCGCCGCCGGCCTGGCCGCCGGCCCGATGACCGGCGCCGACCTCGACGGCATCAGCAAGGAGTTCCTCGACGGCGACCACTCCGCCCTGATGGTCGTCAACATCGGCAAGCCGGGCGAGGACGCCTTCCACCCCCGCTCGCCGCGCCTGGCCTACGACGAGGTCATCACCACCGTCTGAGCCCCGGCCCGACGGAACGCGAAAAGGCCGCCCGCCCCGGTTTCCCCGGGACGGGCGGCCTTTCGCACGTCCTGCGCGTGCGGCGCACGGCGCCTCACTGGCCCTGCTTGAACTCCAGCGCCGCCGCCATCGCGCCCAGCTGCTCGAAGGAGGCCGTCCCGGTGACCACCGTGACGTAGCCCTGGTCCTGGCGCACCAGCGCGTCGTACTTCTCGCCGTCCCAGCGCTCCCACGCCCGGTCGCCGACCTGCTGGGTCTGCCCGGTGGGTGCGGCCTTCTGGGTGAGCTTGGCCAGGTTCTTCTGCGAGGCGTCCGTGGTCTGCTCGATCGCCACGTACTGCTTCTGCGGGTCCAGGAAGCCCAGGTGCCAGGCGTTGGCGTTCTTGCGCTCGAAGGTCACCGAGGTCGCCCGCCACTGCTCCGGAAGGCCCACGGGGGCCGCCACCGGGTACGGGGCCGCGCGCCGGGCCGTCAGGGTCTCCACCCGGTAGTCGACCGTGCGCGTCGGGTCGGCTTTGTCGTCGTGCGGGATGAAGATGTAGATACCCGCGACCACGACGCCGATCACCGCCAGCGACCGGACCATGTCCCAGACCGTCTGCTTGCCTTTCATACCTGCCACCCCTCCATCGTCCCGCATGGCCGCAGGCGATCACCGCCGGGGTGGGGTGTGGCGGCCGAGGCGGGCGGCGCGCGAAGGACGCGCGGTGTCCGCTCAGCCGGGCCCAGTGACCGATAATCCGCTCATACGTGACCCGCTCTGCTCAATATGTCGACGAACCGATAGAGTTCCCACACCCTCACACTCCCGGCCGTCGTCGTACAGAAAGGTGCGCTCCGATGACCGAGCACAACCTGCCGCCCCAGCTCGAAGTCGCCCCCGACTCGCCTGACCGCAACCTCGCCCTGGAACTCGTACGGGTCACCGAGGCTGCGGCGCTCGCCGCGGGCCGGTGGGTCGGCCGTGGCGACAAGATCGGCGCCGACGGCGCCGCGGTCAACGCGATGCGGACCCTGATCTCCACCGTCTCGATGAACGGCGTCGTCGTCATCGGCGAGGGGGAGAAGGACGAAGCCCCGATGCTCTTCAACGGCGAACACGTCGGTGACGGCACCGGCGCCGAGGTCGACATCGCCGTGGACCCGATCGACGGCACCACCCTGAACGCCAAGGGCATGCCGAACGCCATCGCCGTCCTGGCCGCCGCCGACCGCGGCACCATGTTCGACCCGTCCGCCGTCTTCTACATGGACAAGCTCGTCACCGGCCCCGAGGCCGCCGACTTCGTCGACATCAACGCCCCCGTCTCGGTCAACATCCGCCGGGTCGCCAAGGCCAAGAGCATCGCCCCCGAGGACGTCACGGTCGTCATCCTGGACCGCCCCCGCCACGAGGGCATCGTCAAGGAGATCCGCGAGACCGGCGCCCGCATCAAGTTCATCTCCGACGGTGACGTCGCCGGCTCGGTCATGGCGGTGCGCGAGGGCACCGGCGTGGACCTGCTCATGGGCATCGGCGGCACCCCCGAGGGCATCATCTCGGCCTGCGCCATAAAGTGCCTCGGCGGCACCATCCAGGGCAAGCTGTGGCCCAAGGACGAGGCCGAGCGCCAGAAGGCCATCGACGCGGGCCACGACCTCGACCGCGTCCTGACCACCAACGACCTGGTGTCCGGCGAGAACGTCTTCTTCGTCGCCACCGGCATCACGGACGGCGAGCTGCTGCGCGGCGTCCACTACCGCTCGGAGACCGCGACCACGTCCTCGCTGGTCATGCGCTCGAAGTCGGGCACGATCCGGCAGATCGACTCCACGCACCGCCTGTCGAAGCTGCGCGCCTACAGCGGCATCGCCTTCGACCGCGCCCAGTAGGAGCGGTCATCGGCCGGAGACGGCACGCCCGAGGGGCGGTCCCTGTGCGGGGGACCGCCCCTCAGTCGTCTCCGGTACGGGCCGGGCCGTCCCCGGTACGGGTCAGCCCGCCGCGGCGACCGGCCCGGGCGCGCCGGGCAGCAGCTCGGCGGCGCGGCGCCGCCGGCGGCCCAGCACCACGCGCCGCTCGGCGGCGGTGAGTCCGCCCCAGACGCCGTACGGCTCGGGCTGGAGCAGGGCGTGTTCCCGGCAGGCGACCATCACGGGGCAGCGGGCGCAGACCCGCTTGGCGGCCTCCTCGCGGGCCAGCCGGGCCGCGGTCGGCTCCTTGGACGGTGCGAAGAAGAGCCCCGCCTCGTCCCTGCGGCACACGGCCTCCGTGTGCCACGGCCCGTCCTCCTCTTCCCTCGCCGCCACCCGTGGCTTCGGCACGGCGGCCGGGCGCGTCTGAAGGCTCTGGACGGCGGCTGCCTGCAGGGACTGATGCGGCGGATGCGGCACGGTCTACTCCTGACGACGGATACGCGAGCGAGAGACGATGCACCTGTCCCTACCCGCTGCGCGTGCCCCTATGCACCGGGTGCGGCGGGCCCGCCCGGGTTCGTCCGAAACCCGACCACGGAGCCCCGGGCCACGGAACCGGGGCCGCGGAAGCCGCCCGGCTCAGTCGAGCCGCTTGCGCAGCTTCGCGGCGAGGTCGACCAGGCGGGCGCCGAGCCTGGGGCGGGCCTCGATGTTGCCGAGCAGGGCGAAACCGCGGACGATCACGACCGGGGCCTGGGGGTCGGCGGCCGCGCCCTCCCCGCGCACCTCGAAGTTGCCGAGGACCCCGCTGCCGTAGCCGCGCAGGGTGACGTTCTCCGGGACCCAGATCTCGACGTTGCCGAGGACCGAGACCACGTTGATCTCGGTGACCTGCTGCTCGAAGACGGCCTCGGTGAGGTCGATGGTGATGTCGCCCATGACCGAGACCGCACGGGTGCGGGCGCCGGGGCGCCAGCGGCCGGTGCGGGTGGAGCTGCTGCACACGGCCACCACCGACTCGACCGGGCCCGTCCCCGGCGGGGCGGGCGCCGGAGCGGGGGCGCGGTGGGCGGCGGCAGCGGCGGCGCCGGCCGGCAGGTCCCGGACGAGGACCTCCAGCTCCCCCACCGTCTTGACCGCGTAGAGCGTGTCCAGCCGCTCGGCGTGCTCCTCGGCCGTCAGCCGGCCCTCCGCGAGCGCGTCGGAGAGGATCTGCGCGATCCGGTCCCGGTCGGCGTCGGAGGCGCGCATCCCGCCGGCGGCCGGGGCCGCGGGGGCGGAGGCGGCGCCGGGCGTCGCGGCGGCGGGTGCGGGGGCGGCGGGGTGCTTTTCCAGGTCCACGACGGCCAGCATAGCGAGACACGATAGATCGCGATACGGGCCGGTGAGCCTTACCTCACAGACACAGCGTCGGCGCGAGGTTCTACGCTGGTGAGTCGCGCTGCCAAATCGGGCGTCAGCGCTGTCTGCCGAGTGAGGATTGGCCACCATGCCGGAGTTCGCGTACACCGACCTGCTGCCCTTGGGCGAGGACACCACCCCCTACCGGCTGGTGACCTCCGAGGGCGTCTCGACCTTCGAGGCCGACGGCCGTACGTTCCTCAAGGTCGAGCCGGAGGCGCTGCGCAAGCTCGCCGAGGAGGCCATCCACGACATCCAGCACTACCTGCGCCCCGCCCACCTCGCCCAGCTGCGCCGCATCATCGACGACCCGGAGGCGAGCGCGAACGACAAGTTCGTCGCCCTCGACCTGCTCAAGAACGCCAACATCGCGGCGGCCGGCGTGCTGCCGATGTGCCAGGACACGGGCACGGCGATCGTCATGGGCAAGCGCGGCCAGAACGTCCTGACGCAGGGCGGCGACGAGGAAGCCCTCTCGCGCGGCATCTACGACGCCTACACCCGGCTGAACCTGCGCTACTCGCAGATGGCCCCGCTGACCATGTGGGAGGAGAAGAACACCGGCTCGAACCTGCCCGCGCAGATCGAGCTCTACGCGACCGACGGCGGCGCGTACAAGTTCCTCTTCATGGCCAAGGGCGGCGGCTCGGCCAACAAGTCCTTCCTCTACCAGGAGACCAAGGCGGTCCTCAACGAGGCCTCCATGATGAAGTTCCTGGAGGAGAAGATCCGTTCGCTCGGCACGGCGGCCTGCCCGCCGTACCACCTGGCGATCGTCGTCGGCGGCACCTCCGCCGAGCACGCGCTGAAGACCGCCAAGTACGCCTCCGCCCACTACCTGGACGAGCTCCCCCGCGAGGGCTCCGCCCTGGGCCACGGCTTCCGCGACGAGGCCCTGGAACAACAGGTCTTCGAGCTGACCCAGAAGATCGGCATCGGCGCCCAGTTCGGCGGCAAGTACTTCTGCCACGACGTCCGCGTGGTGCGCCTGCCCCGCCACGGCGCCTCCCTCCCGGTCGCGATCGCGGTGTCCTGCTCCGCCGACCGCCAGGCCGTCGCGAAGATCACCGCCGAGGGCGTCTTCCTGGAGCAGCTGGAGACCGACCCGGCGCGCTTCCTGCCGGAGACCACCGCCGCTGAGCTGGACAGCGGCTCCGCCGCGGGCCTCGACGACTCGGCGGACGTGGTCCGGATCGACCTGAACCAGCCGATGGACGAGATCCTGGCGACGCTGACCAAGCACCCGGTCAAGACCCGCCTCAGCCTGACCGGACCCCTGGTCGTGGCGCGCGACATCGCGCACGCCAAGATCAAGGAGCGGCTGGACTCCGGCGAGGGCATGCCGCAGTACCTCAAGGACCACCCGGTGTACTACGCCGGCCCGGCCAAGACCCCCGAGGGCTTCGCCTCCGGCTCCTTCGGCCCGACCACGGCCGGCCGCATGGACTCGTACGTCGAACAGTTCCAGGCGGCGGGCGGCTCCAAGGTGATGCTGGCCAAGGGCAACCGCTCGCAGCAGGTGACCGACGCCTGCGGTGCGCACGGCGGCTTCTACCTCGGCTCGATCGGCGGCCCGGCGGCGCGCCTGGCGCAGGACTGCATCAAGAAGGTCGAGGTCCTGGAGTACGAGGAGCTCGGCATGGAGGCGGTCTGGAAGATCGAGGTCGAGGACTTCCCGGCCTTCATCGTCGTGGACGACAAGGGCAACGACTTCTTCCAGAACCCGGCCCCGGAGCCGACGTTCACCCACATCCCGGTGCGCGGCCCCGGCCTGTAGTCCGTGGTGGCGAGGGCCCCTCCCCCGTTCGGGGGAGGGGCCCTCGCGCACGTCGGTCCAGCGGCAGATGCCCTGTCGGCGGGCTCCGGCGAGGCTGTTCCCGCAACCGAAACAGCCTGCTCTGACCGGGAGTCCAGCATGAAGAACCGTACGCGCGCCCTCGCCCTGGCCGGCTCGGCCGCCCTGGTCGCGACGCTGGCCGCCGCCGCTCCGGCCCCCGCGAGCCCCACCGCGCACAAGCCCGCCTCGGTGCACGGCGGCGGGACGATCTCGTACCCGTACGCGCCCCAGGGGCACGACATTCGCTTCACGGTCGACGCGGACGCCGCTCCCTGGAGCCGGCCCTTCCCGGCGCCGGGCGGGGAGCACGGCATGCCGGTCGACGCGCGCGGCAAGGTGACCGTCCGCCACGCCATGCCCGACCAGGACTTCACCGCCGTCGCCGAGGCGGAGGTGGACTGCATGGTCACCGGCGGGAAGACGGCCACGGTCACCGCGGTGGTCACCTCCTCGAACGTCGGCTGGGAGGGCAAGCGGATCGGGATCAGCGTCCAGGACGGCGAGCACGGCGCCCCGGACCGGCTGGGCTTCTCCTGGGACATCGTCAACGCCGACGTGAAGGCCGACGGCTCGGCTTCCGAGGCCCGCACGGGCACCTGCATGGCCCCGGCCCCCTTCACGGAGGTGGTCAAGGGCGGCTTCAAGGTGACCCCGGCCCCGCTGGCCCCGCGCCCGGCGAAGCCGTAGGGCCGGAACCCGGTGTCCGGGTTAACGTCGGGGTCAGCGGCCCGCACCTGGCCGTTCATCCCGGTTCGCAAGGATTCCCGTATGGCACCGACGACCTCGTCCCCCCGCAGCACCGCCCGCGCCGTCCGCGTGGTCGCGCACCGGGGGGCCTCCCACGAGCACCCCGAGCACACCATCGAGGCCTACCGGCAGGCCATCGCCGACGGGGCGGACGCCCTGGAGTGCGACGTGCGCCTGAGCGCCGACGGGCGGCTGGTGTGCGTGCACGACCGGACGGTGGAGCGGACCTCCGACGGGCGCGGGGTGGTCTCCGAGCTGACGTACGAGGAGCTGTCCGCGTTCGACTTCGGCGGCTGGAAGGGCGAGGAGCACCGGGGCCGGCGGGTGCTGCTCTTCGAGGACCTGCTCAAGGAGGCACTGGCGGCGGACCGGCCCGTGGGGCTGGCCGTGGAGACCAAGCACCCCACGCGCGCGGGCGGCCGCCTGGAGGCGGAGCTCGTACGGGTGCTGAAGGAGTACGGGCTCGCCGACGGGGCCGACGGGCGCGTCGAGGTGATGAGCTTCTCCCGCAACGCGCTGACCCGGCTGCACCGGCTGGCGCCCGGGCTGCCCGCCGTCTACCTGATCGAGCGCCGGCTGCGGGCCCCGCGCCCGCCGTTCGCGGGCCATGCCGGTCCGGGCATCGACCTGGTGCGCAGTGATCCGGGGCTGGTGGGGCGGCTGAAGGCCAAGGGGCTGCGGGTGCGGGTGTGGACCGTGGACGAGCCCGAGGACGTGGAGCTGTGCCTGCGGCTCGGGGTGGAGACGATCATCACCAACCGGCCGCGCGAGGTGCGCGGGCAGATCGAGGCGCTGGGTCTCGACGCGGGGTCGCCCGAGGTCCGGTAGGACAGGGGAACACCCGGCCGGGTGGGTTCCGGCCGGGCGTGGGGGGGGGTCTGTGGCGGTGAGGGGACGGGCCCCGGGTTACGCGAAGCGCTGGTTGGCCGAGCCGTTGCAGGTCTGCAGGCGCAGCTGCTCGTGGGCGGCGGCGACGGTCAGGCACATGCCGGGGGCGGCGGCGGGGCGCAGGGTGGCGCCGTCGCGGACGAACTGCTGGTTGGCGCCGCCGTGGCAGTTCCAGAGGATCAGGCCGGTGCCGGCCGCGTAGTCGGCGCCGGTGACGTCGAGGCAGCGGTCGTGGCTGAGTTCGACGTGGACGGACTTCTTCGCGGAGTCGTACCACCAGGCCTGGTTGCGGCCGCCGTGGCAGTCCCAGCCCACCACCTTGGTGTCGTTGGCGCTGGAGCCGCCGGAGGAGTCGAGGCAGTTGCCGGTGGCCTCGTTCTTCAGGGGCTTGTAGAGGTCGTCCCAGGCTCCGGCCTGCAGGACCGGGGTCCCGGTGCTGGCGGGGTCGGCGCAGGAGGCCTCGCGCAGCCCGGAGTCGTAGAGCTGGGTGAGGCAGGACGCGAAGGCGCCGTGGCCCCGGTAGTTGGGGTGGAAGGACTGGCGGGCGGTGTTCTCGTCCCAGGGGAAGTGGTCCCCGAGGTCGAGGTAGAGGCCGCGGGCCCAGGTGTCCTCCATGCACACCTCGTGGCCGTGGAAGAGCCGCGAGTTGTCCAGGTAGGTGGCGCCGGCGGCGAGGGCGGCGGCGCGCATGCCCTTCTCGAAGGTGGGCACGGCGTAGTTGCGGCCCCAGGCGGCGTCGGAGTCGTAGCCCGCGCAGCCTCCGGGGAGCTTGCCGGGGAAGTTCGGGTTGTCGTAGAAGTCGGGGCCGATCGGGCTGGGGTAGCCCATGACGACGAGCTTGTAGTCGGAGTCGGCGTAGCCGGCGTCGCGCATGACCTTCTTGAGGTCGCCGACGGTGGCCTCGACCTTGGGCTTCAGTCCGTCGACGCGGGACTGCCAGCCGGGGCCGTACTTGGGCTCGCAGGTGCCCTGGCTGAGCACCCAGCGGGTGACGCAGTCGGTCATGACCGGGCCGAACTGGAGGTCGTCGTTGGCTCCGGCGACCAGCAGCACCATCTTGATCTTCGTGTTGCGGGCCTTGACGGCCAGGTTGTCGCTCTGCACCAGCTCGTCGGCGTACTGCTTGGTGCCGCCGATGCGGATGTTGCCGGTGTAGCCGCCGGAGCAGGCGACGTTGAAGGTCAGGTCGGCCGGGATGCCCGTGCGGTGGATCGCCGAGTCCGGCGAGCGGTGGCACTGGTTGGACGCGGTGTTGGTGGCGGGGTCGTAGTTGCCGGTGCCCTCGCCGGAGATCTCGCTGTCGCCGAGGGAGATGAGCCCGGTCTTGCGCTCGGCGAGGGGGCGGATCGCGGGGTCCCCGTAGATCTTGGTGGCCTCGGCGGCGCGGATGGCCTCCAGCTCCGGCGAGAGGGGTGTGATCGAGCCGGATGCGGCGGGTGCCGCTTCGGCCATGGGGGTGATGGCGGTGACGCCCCCGAGGGCTGCCGCGATCGCCGCGACCGCGGCGAATGTACATCTGAACCTGGGTTTCGCATGCGAACGAGCCATGAAGTGCCTCCCCGATAGCGGTGTTACCCCCGGTATTTACTGGCCGGTAGGGGAGATGGGAACAGTTCGAACAAGACAATTGCTCAAGTTTCTGAGGAGACTACGAACATGACTGATGATCAGCAGGCGGCGGAGTACCGGACCGAGCACGACTCCATGGGTGAGGTACGGGTGCCCGCCCACGCCAAATGGCGTGCCCAGACCCAGCGCGCGGTGGAGAACTTCCCGCTCTCCGGCCAGCGCATCGAACGCGCCCACATCGAGGCCCTGGCCCGGATCAAGGCGGCCGCCGCCCTGGTCAACTCGGAGCTGGGGGTGGTGGACGAGGAGACCGCCGGGGCCATCCGGTCCGCCGCGGCCGAGGTCGCCGAGGGCCGCTGGGACGAGCACTTCCCCGTCGACGTCTTCCAGACCGGCTCGGGGACCTCGTCCAACATGAACACCAACGAGGTGATCGCCACCCTGGCCACCGAGCGGCTCGGGCGCGAGGTCCACCCCAACGACCACGTCAACGCCTCGCAGAGCTCCAACGACGTCTTCCCCTCGTCCATCCACATCGCCGCCACCGCCGCCGTCACCCACGACCTGGTCCCGGCCCTGCGCCACCTGGAACTGGCCCTGGAGCGCAAGGCGGCCGGGTTCGCCGAGGTGGTCAAGTCCGGCCGCACGCACCTGATGGACGCCACCCCGGTCACCCTGGGCCAGGAGTTCGGCGGGTACGCCGCCCAGATCCGCTACGGGATCGAGCGGCTGAACGCCGTTCTGCCGAGGCTGGCCGAGCTGCCGCTGGGCGGTACGGCCGTGGGGACCGGCATCAACACCCCGCCCGGGTTCTCGGCGGCCGTGATCGCCGAGGTGGCGCGGGTCACCGGGCTGCCGCTGACCGAGGCGCGCGACCACTTCGAGGCCCAGGGGGCGCGGGACGCGCTGGTGGAGACCTCGGGGATGCTCCGCACGATCGCCGTCTCCCTCACCAAGATCTGCAACGACCTGCGCTGGATGGCCTCCGGACCGCGCACCGGATTGGCCGAAATCAATCTGCCGGATCTCCAGCCGGGGTCCTCGATCATGCCCGGGAAGGTCAATCCGGTCGTCCCCGAGGCCCTCCTGATGATCGCCGCGCAGGTGACGGGGAACGACACGGCGGTCGCCGTGGCGGGCGCGGCCGGCAACTTCGAGCTCAACGTGATGCTCCCGGTGATGGCCCGCAACCTGCTGGAGTCGATCCGGCTGCTGGCGAACGGCAGCCGCCTGCTGGCCGACCGGACCGTGGACGGGATCACCGCCAATGCCGAGCGGGCCAGGGAGTACGCGGAGTCCTCGCCCTCCGTGGTGACCCCGCTGAACCGCTACATCGGGTACGAGGAGGCCGCCAAGGTGGCCAAGCGCTCGCTGGCCGAACGCAAGACCATCCGGGAGGTCGTCCTGGAGTCCGGCTACGTCGAGCGGGGCGTGCTGACGCTCCGCCAGCTGGACGAGGCACTGGACGTCCTGCGGATGACCCGCCCCTGAGAACCTTCCCGGCCAGGGGCCGAATCCGGTCGTTTACGGCCCCCGTCCCCCACCCGTGACCTGCACCGCAGCATCCCGGAGGGCCTCCGCCCTAAGATCTGCGCATGACAGGTACTTTCGGGCCCGCGAGCGGCGCGGCGCAGCCCTCCGCACCGCACGGGACGCACGACGCGCGGTGGGCGCCCGGGGAGCAGATCCTCTGGCGCTACCGCGACCACGCCCCCGGGCTGAAGGGCCGGGTCCACATCGCCCGCCCGGTGACCGTCGTCCAGGACACCGACGAGCTCCTCGCGGTGTGGATGGCGCCCGGCACCGAATGCGTCAAACCCGTGCTCGCGGACGGCTCCCCGGTGCACGAGGAGCCCCTCGCCACCCGCTACACCGCGCCGCGCACCACCGCGCGGTCGCGCTGGTTCGGCGCGGGGGTGCTGAAGCTGGCCCGGCCCGGCGACCCGTGGTCGGTATGGCTGTTCTGGGACCACGGCTGGGAGTTCAGCAGCTGGTACGTGAACCTGGAGGAGCCGCGCACCCGCTGGTCGGGCGGGGTGGACTCGGTGGACCACTTCCTCGACATCTCCGTCTACCCGGACCGCAGCTGGAAGTGGCGGGACGAGGACGAGTTCGCGCAGGCGCGGCGGATCGGGCTGATCGGCCCGGACGAGGCGCGGCGGGTGGAGGAGGCGGGGCTCGCGGCGGTGGAGGTCGTCAAGGCCTGGGGGGCACCGTTCAGCGACGGCTGGGAGGACTGGAGACCCGATCCGGCCTGGGAAGTTCCGGTTCTGCCCGAGGATTGGGACCGCACCCCGGCGCATATGACGTCATGAGACCCTTGATGCGCCCCCGGGGTTCAAACGTAGGATCGTCCTCCGCCGGTCGTACGCGGGGGGCCCTCCCGGTCCCGCATCCGTAAATGACCTGCGGCGACCGGGACTTGACCGGAGGTCGACGCGGAAAGAAAGGTAACGAGCGGGACGCGGAACCCGGGGGTGGTGGTGCCCCCGCCGCTGAGCGGGTATACCGCGACTGACCGAGTTGAGTGCAGCGCACATCGAGCGCAAACGGACGGAATTCCACGCGTGACGGAGTACCCCACCTCCCAGGAGGGCCCGCAGCCCACCGTCGCCCCCGGCGGAGGTACGGACGAGCTCGGCCACGGCAAGGCCCCCATCGCGGCTGCCGAGGCCGTACGCACGCATGCCGATTTCCCGCGCCCGCGCGGTACCGCGGACGAGACCGGCGGCCAGGGCGGCGAAAGCGTGCGGGTCGCGGGGCACGACGTCGCGGACGCCGGCACCGACGGCGCGCGGGCCCGCGACGGCGAGGCCGCCCGCAACGCGGGCCGGCGCACGGCGGCCGGCCCGCCCCGGGCCGGGCCCGGCCCAGGGGGGCAACCGGTCCGGCCGCGGCGGTCCCCCGCCCCCCGCCCCGTCGACCTGGCAGGTGTGAGATGTACTGGAACGGT